>JASHTU010000616.1 GCA_030040395.1 Acidobacteriaceae bacterium | reverse complement strand
GACGGCCGACTCCAGCCTTGGACTGAGTGCCGCCGCCGAAATCCAGGAACTGCAACGCGATCCTATTCCACTTTCTTCCACGAGTCATTGGCATGAGCCGAACTGATCTGTCTTGCGGCCGTTGCCGTTTGCTCTCCCAAATCGTTTTCGTAGGCAGTCCCGTCCGAAGTCGTGATAAACGTCATCACGCCCGACGAGCGATATTCCGCCGGATAAGCCACGATCGCGAACCCTTCAGAAGCCTGCAGCAAAATTCGATAGTAATACCCATGAAATGGTTCAGCGCTTCCGCCGTCCGATTCCACTCCGGCGTGCGCCAGGTACGGCCCAATTGGACTCCTGCCCCCGTCGTTCGTGCTTTTCCAGTAGAGGCCGTCGTGTGCGTCACTCGTGCTCATGAACTTCGCCGTGTACGCGTGTGCATTCGCGTAATATTCCTTCTCAGCGTCCACCAATGCCTGGCAAACCTCGAGTGCCTCCATTTCATTTCTTCCAATCCGCCGGTAGCGGATCTCCTGCCTCCCCAAATCTGCGTCGAAGTACCACGCGCCCCTGTACTCGACGATCGGAACCGGAAATGGCCAGTTCTCCGCTCCCACGTAAAGCGCCACCGTATGATCGGGCTCCCGCATCAATCGGTGCATCTGCTCATACTTTTGTGCGAACTGCGCCCGCTCCACCCGGCGTTCGTTCGCATCTTCGCTCCATTCCACAATGTCCTTCGCATCCGGTCCAAGAATCACGAGCAATTCTGCCTCGTCATTCCGACGCGCCGCTGCATATATCGCCGCCGCTGCGTCATCCGGTCTCGCAAACGACTTTCCCTGCGGCTGCGTGGCCGGCGAGGCATTGCCTTCCGTCATCGCCTGCTGCGACTTTGCAGGCAGATACGCCAAAGCCATGACGATCACGGCGCATCCGGCCGTCCACATCAGCTTTCGCTTCATCATTTTTCTTTGTTCTGCGCTACGTGACATGCTCACACCCTCTCGGCTTCTCAGTCGCATCGCTCGTGTCACCCTCGATTTCCGCACACATCTTTACCGGCGTCCGCCACCACCGCCGTGGAAGCCGCCTCCGCCGAATCCTCCGCCATGGAATCCGCCAAAACTCTCCTGCCCACGCGCCGAAAACCCTCTCGATACTCCGCCGTGGTCAAACCCGCTGAACGCTCCCGACCTGATTCCCGACCCTCCTCGCGGCGCTCCATATCCGCGATAGTTTCCAGGATCGCCCATCGATCCTCGAAATCCCCCCGGCCGCGCGAACCCGGGCCGTCCTCCGTAGTATCCTCCGCGATCAAAGAATGCCGGGCCCCGCGCGAAATACGGTGAGTGATTAAAGAAGATCCCATGGTGAAACCAATCCACGCCCCACGCGCCCCATCCCCATCCGAATCCGAAAAACGGAGCGATCGGAATACCAATCCCAAAATAAATTCCCGGCCGATCCCACCAGATTCCGGGCACGTCCACCCAGTACGGCCACGGTGCAATCGGATATCCATACACCAGCCAGGGATCATACTCGGGAACATAAACCACATCCGGATCCGCCGGAGCAATGTCAATCTGGCCCTCATTGTCGTGCACATTGAGCTGAGGCGTGGGCTTCAGATTTCCCGCTTTTTGCGCCTTCTTCCGCATCTCCTGCACGGCCTTCATCACGTCGTCGTGCTGGTTGTAGTAAGCGTCGCCCAGTTCGGAAGTCCATCCCAGATTCTTGCTCAGGTTCACCAGCACAGAGGGATACTCCACCAGCGCCTTCACACTGGGATCCCATGGTTGCTGTTGTACCTGCTTGCCCAAGTCGGCCGCACTCAGTCCCGGATGGGAGTTCAAGAAATCTTCGGCGTCAGCAATCTGGGTTGGAAAAGTGGCGGCCGACAAAATCTGCGCCACAAGTGCATCGGGATAAAGCGCAATCGGCGCAACCAATCGGCCAAGTTGGTCGCGCGACATCTTCGCGTATGGCGCCGCATCCACCGGGGCCTGATCTGGTTGAGATTGATCTGGAGGCGGAGAAGGAGGTTGATCCTGCGCTGCTCCCCGCTCAACTGCGGCGAGGCCGGCGGCCCAAACCAGGGCCGCTAGAACCACAATTGCGCTCTGCGCGCCTTTCTTTCCCGTACGAATAGCCCACCTCCCACATTCCGCACCGACTATGATTCTCCGGAGCGCAGACGGTTTCGCCAGGTCTCGTCCTTTCCTATTTTTTTCTTGAAGGCCGACTTTGTCGGGTCATTTCCGCGTTGCCGGTGAGGAGCGCGTAATACGGGGCGTAACGCGGTGGATAACGTTTGGCTCCGGTCGGTTAGTCGGCTTGTGTTCGCGGATTCGCGATTTGCAGCGAAGGGAACGCCAAAGTGGTTTTCCGCGGAGTCGCGGGAGTATTGTCGGCAGCCCGGAAACGCACCACTACCGCTCGCCGAATTCTTGAGGGCGCTTCCGGTATACTGAAGATTCGGCTGGGCGAAGGCGAGGATGATAGAGCCGCCCCGAAGCGCCGGCGCGGCGCCGTGAAGGGCCGCAATTTTGGAAAGATTCCGGAGTGGAACCATGGCAAAAGTATGCGACATTTGCGGCAAAGGGCCGCAATTCGGCAACAATATTTCGCACGCGCACAACGTGACGCGGCGGCGATGGAACCCCAACCTGCAGGTGGTGAAGGCGCTGGTGAACGGCGCGCCCAAGCGGCTGCGGGTGTGCGCAAGCTGCATCAAGAGCGGGAAGGTCGCCAAGGCGTAGGCGCGGCTCCGGGCGATCGGGGGCCTGGATTGAAACTGGAGGGAAAAGCGAGCCCGTCCTTTGCGGACGGGCTTGGTGCGTTTGCGGGAAATGCGGCGCGGGGTTTCGAGCGAAAGACGGGCCGTGGCGGCTAAGGCATTCTTCCTCATACCGTAGAGTCGCCAAGATCCTGCAAGGTCGTCGCTCCGTGCTGGTCGCACCGACTCAGACCCATCGAATCGCTATACAACGTTAGGAAAAATGCTATGGCCGGATGGCGCCCGGATCAGCGCTCTTCGTGGGTGAAGGTGAGCGAGGCGGAGTTGATGCAATAGCGCAGGCCCGTGGGGCGCGGGCCGTCGGGGAAGACATGGCCGAGGTGGCCGCCGCAGTGGGCACAGGTGACCTCAATGCGGCGCATGCCGTAGCTCAGGTCTTGGTGCTCCTCGACGGCTTTGGAGTCGGCGGGGATGGTGAAGCTGGGCCAGCCGCAGCCGGAGTCGAATTTGGCGCCGCTTAAAAACAGCAGAGCTCCGCAGGCGGCGCAGTGGTAGTTGCCGGTTTGGTGATTTTCGGTGAGTGCGCCGGTGAAGGGCCGCTCGGTGCCTTTTTCGCGCAGGACGCGGTACTGCTCGGGCGAGAGCAGCTTGCGCCATTCGGCTTCGCTGTGGACGACTTTTTCGGTTGCTTCGGGCAAGGGGACCTCCGAGGAAGAAAGGGCGCTTCGACAAGGATGGGATGCGCCGGGAAGCGGAAAGGCTCAGCGAGCGGGGATCAGACTTCGGCGATGACCTCGATTTCGAGAAGGACATTTTTGGGCAGGCGCGAGACCTCGACGGTGGTGCGCGCGGGGGGCTCGTCGCCATCGCGGCCCAGATATTGGTCGTAGACCGCGTTCATGGCCGCGAAGTCGTTCATATCTTTGAGAAAGACGGTGGCTTTGACCACGCGGTCGAGGCTGCTGCCGGCCTCTTCGAGAATCGCCTTGATGTTTTCGAGCACGCGCGTGGCCTGCTCGGTGACGCCGCCGTGGACGACTTGTTGTGTGGAAGGGTCGAGCGGAATCTGGCCGGCGGTGAAGATGAGGTTGCCCACACGCACGCCCTGCGAATAGGGGCCGATGGCGGCGGGCGCGCCGTCGGTTGCGATAGCTGATCTGGTCATGGCTCCGATTGTAATGGCGCCGGGCGGGCGGCTGGGGGTTCAGATTCACAGGCTACTGCGCGGGCGGGCGGTATGGGCGATTCGATACAATGGCGGCTGTTGCGCACGCGAAGATTCCCCAAAACCGCGGACTGACATTCCAAGAAAGCTAAGGAAGGCTGCCGATGCTGAACCGTGTTTATCTTGCGATTCCGTTTGTTTTGATGGCGGGCATCATGCCCGCGCTTGGCCAGGTAACCGGTGCGGAGCCTCCGAAACGTCCTACGCCGCCAACACGCGACCCGCATACGCCGGGATTTGTGCAGGCCACGGAACTGCCCGACGGCCAAGTTCCCGCGGCGAACGCGGACGGGAACTTTATTATCGGGCCCACGCACGCGGCCGCTCCGGAGATGGAAGTGAATCCCAACGCGACCCAGGGCGAGGTGTACGAGTTCACGATGAGCTCGGCGGACAGCAAGCGCTATCCGGGGATTATGCGGGAGCTGGGGACATTTGGGATGCCGGACCCGGATAATGCCGCCAAGCTGATTGTGACCAGCAGCCATCCCGCGCCGTATACGCGGCGGGTAGAGGTGTACGTGCCCAAGCAATACGCGCCGGGGACGGCTGCGCCGTTTATTGTGGGCGCGGATGGGCCGGACAAGGCGCTGTTCACGGCGCTCGATAACCTGATCGCCGAACACCGTGTGCCGGTGATGATCGCCATTTCGATCGGCAACGGCGGCG
>JASHTU010000615.1 GCA_030040395.1 Acidobacteriaceae bacterium | reverse complement strand
CGAGCCAGGAGGCGATAAACGACCCGGCGAAGCGCGCACTGCTGGCGCAGAAGGACGATCTGGAAGAGAAGATCGACATGCTGAAGTACCAGAAGGCGGCGATGGATCCGGCGGACTACAAGCAGCAACTGACGTCAGCGCTGGTGTCGTTGGCGAAGGTGCAGGGGGAGCTGGACAAATGAAGCGCGCGCTGGCGGCTTCGGCACTGTTGGCGGCGTGCGCCGTGCTGGCTCATGCAGCGGTTCCCACGGATTGCTGGGCGCTGCGCAAGCACGGGCATGGCGCTGAAGCGCAGGCTTGCTTTGACGGTCTGACGCGCAGCGACGATGCGTACTTCCGCGCCGAAGGCTTCTGGGGATTGGAGGAATGGGAGCAGGCTAACCAGCAGTTCCGGCTGGCGGCCGATCCCGCAAACAGCAAGGCGCTCTATAAAGTGCGTTGGGGCATGCTGCTGCACGAACGCTTTAACAACGCGGACGCGGATGGGCTTTTCAAGGAGGCGCTGGAGAAGGATCCGTCGAATGCCTTGGCGTATTTGGGGCTGGCCATGGTCTCCATGGACGGATTTGACGGCCACGCCGAGGAGTACGCGGCGAAGGCCATAGCGCTCGATCCCAAGCTGGCCGAAGCGCACGAGCTGATGGCGGAGATCGCGCTCACAAACGACGACCGGGATACGGCGGTGGCGGAAGCGGACAAGGCCATAGCGCTCGAAAGCGACGCGCTGGACGCGATGGCGATTCACGCGGCCGTGGAGTTGATCGACGACCGCTCGCCCGATGCGTGGTTCGCGAAGATCCAGGCGGTGAATCCCGGTTATGGCGAGGGCTACGCCCTGGTAGCTGACCAACTGGAGCTGCATTACCGCTACGAGGACGCGGTGACGTATTACCGCAAGGCGATCGAGGCGAATCCGCGGCTGTGGCCGGCGCACTCGGGACTGGGAGTCGACCTGATGCGGCTGGGCAAGGAAGACGAGCCGTACCAGGAGCTGGAACTGGCGTACAACAACGGCTACCGCGACGCGGCGACGGTGAACAGCCTGCGGTTATTGGACAGCTACAAGAATTACGAGACGTTCCGCGATAGCGAAACCATTTTGAAGCTGAACAAAAGCGAGGCCGCGCTGTTGCTACCGTACATGCAGACGGAGTTGCACACGATTATCGCCACGTACTCGAAAAAGTACCAGATGACGCTTCCCGGTCCGGTGCAGGTAGAGGTGTATCCGAACCACGAGGATTTTGCGGTGCGCACCACGGGCATGCCTGGACTGGGCGCGCTGGGCGTGACCTTCGGCGAAGTGGTGGCGATGGACAGCCCTTCGGCGCGGAAGCCGGGAGACTTCAATTGGGGCGCGACGCTGTGGCATGAGATGAGCCACGTGTTTATTCTGACGGCGACCAATCACCGCGTGCCGCGCTGGTTTACGGAGGGGCTGGCGGTGCACGAAGAAGGCGAGCGCTCGCCGGAGTGGCGAAACCGCGCGACGCCCGAGGTGCTGGCGGCGATCCGCGACAAGAAGCTGTTGCCGGTGGAAAAGCTCGACCGGGGATTTGTGTATCCGCAATACCCGTCGCAGGTAATCGTTTCGTATTTTGAGGCGGGCAGCATCTGCGACTACATCCAGGAGAAGTGGGACGCGGGGAAGCTGCTCGATATGGCGCACTCCTACGCGCATTTGGCGACCACGGCGCAGGCCATCGAGCAAAACCTGGGGCTGAAGCCGGAACAATTCGACCAGGAGTATTTGGCGTGGATCAACGGCAAGTATGGGACCGAGGCGGCGAACTTCGACGCGTGGCGGGAAAAGCTAAAGGCGCTGGTGGCGGCCGATGAGCATAAGGACTTCGCGACTGTGCTGCAGCAGGGCCCGTCGGTGCTGGCGATGTATCCGCAATATGTGGACGATGCGAACGTGTACGAACTGATTGCAGATGGGGACCGGGCGCAGGGCGATAAAAAGGCGGAGATGCAGATTTTGACCGCGTACGAGCATCAAGGCGGACAGTCGCCGGATGTGTTGAAGCGGCTGGCGGCGCTCGAGGAGGGCGCAGGGCAGGATGCGGAAGCCATCGGCACGCTGGAACGCATCAATTACGTCTACCCGGTGAAGGATGACGATTTGCACCGGCGGCTGGGGGACCTGCTCTATGCAGAGAAGCAGTACGACCGGGCGATTGGCGAGTACAACGCGCTGGTGGACTGCAGTCCGGTGGACAAGGCGGGCGCGCAGTTCGATTTGGCGCAGGCGTACTTTGCCGCGGGGCAGAAAGACAAGGCCGAGGATAGCGTGCTGGCCGCTCTTGAAACCGCGCCGGATTACCGGCCGGCGCAGAAACTCTTGCTGGAGTTACAGGGACCGCCCGCAAAATCCAATTGAAGCGAAAGGAAATTCATGGTTGCGTTCGCCGGATTGAATCAGGATGCTGCGCTGCTCCAGGAGCGCATCGAGCATTTCCAAGCAGTGCGCGAGAAGATCCTCACGCAGGTGCGCGAAGTGATTGTGGGCCAGGAAGAGGTGCTGGACCAGATACTGATCGCGATTTTTGTAGGCGGCCATTGCTTGATGACCGGCATGCCGGGCACCGCGAAGACGCTGATGGTGCGGACGATTGCCGATGCACTGGGCTTGCAGTTCCGGCGCATTCAGTTCACGCCGGACCTGATGCCTTCCGACATCACGGGAACCGACATCATTGAAGAAGATTTGTCCACCGGCCATCGCAAGTGGACCTTTGTCGAGGGACCGATCTTCGGCAACATCCTGCTCGCCGACGAGATCAACCGCACGCCGCCGAAGACGCAATCGGCGCTGCTCGAAGCCATGCAGGAAAACTCGTGCACAGTGCGCGGGCATCTTTACCGGCTGCCGTCGCCGTTCTTTGTGCTGGCCACGCAGAACCCGATCGAACTGGAGGGCACGTATCCGCTGCCCGAAGCGCAACTGGACCGTTTTCTCTTTAACACGGTTCTCGAAGACTTGAGCGCCGAGGACGAATTGAAGGTGGTCGACAGGACGACGGCGACGCGGAAGACGAATGTGCAGGCGGTGACTACAGCCGAAGACATGCTGGACTTTCAGCAACTGGTGCGCATGACGCCGATCGCGGACACGCTTGCGCGGTTTGTGATCGGCTTGGTGCGCTCCACGCGGCCGAAGAGCGAAAACGCGCCCGAGCTGATCAAGAAGTATGTAAACTATGGCGCCAGCGTGCGCGCGGCGCAATTCATTGTGCTGGCGGCCAAGGCGCGGGCGCTCTCGCACCAGCGCTATCACGTGACCTACGAGGACATTACCTCAGTGGCGATACCGGTGATGCGGCATCGCATTCTGCTGAACTTTCACGCCGAGTCGGATCGCGTTGACTCGGACGACATTCTGAAGCAACTGATTGTGGAGGCGCAGCGGCCCAAGGAGAGTTGATGCAGCGATTTCTCGATCCCGAGGTGCTGGCCGGCATCTCTTCGCTGGACCTGCTGGCGAAGACGGTAGTAGACGGCTTTGTGGCCGGGCTGCACCGCTCGCCGGATTTCGGCTTCAGCCAGGAGTTTGCCGAGTACCGCGCGTACACGCCGGGAGACGATTTGCGCCACGTGGATTGGAACCTGTACGCGCGCACGGAGCGCTGCTACTTGAAGCGGTATCGCGGCGAGACCAACAGCCAGCTCACCGTGCTGTTGGACGCGAGCAATTCCATGCAGTACACGTCCGGGCCGCCGATGAAGATGGACTATGCGCGCTTTATTGCCGCTTCGCTTTTCTATCTTGCTATTCGGAATCAGCGCGACGCAGCAGGGCTGATCGTTTTCGACGATGAGGTGCGGGAGTACATCCGGCCTTCGACGCGGCCAGGCCAGTTGGCGAGGCTTTTTGCGGGTCTGGAGCGGGCGGAACCGCGAGCGCGGACTGATTACGCCAAGCCGATGACGCATTTTCAGAATTTTCTTCACCGGCGCGGAATTGCCATCGTGATTTCGGATTTTTACGAGGCGCCGGAGACGATTGTGCGCACCATTGCGCCGCTGCGCTTCCGCGGTCACGAGGTGGTGCTGTTTCACATCCTCGACCCGGAAGAAATTCGGCCGGCGCTGAAAGGTTCGGCGCTGCTGGTCGATCTGGAGACCGACCAGCGGCTGGAAGTGATTCCGGATTATGTGAAGACCACCTACCGGGCGAAGCTGGACGCGCATATCGAGGATTTGCGTTCGCGCACGCGCGGGGCGGGAATGGATTATCAACTGCTGGTGACCAATCAACC
>JASHTU010000614.1 GCA_030040395.1 Acidobacteriaceae bacterium | reverse complement strand
CGAGAGAATGCGCCTGAACGGACTTGGGGCCCTCACCTTCGAGGATGCCAAAACTTGGATGGAAGAGACAGGCTTGTGCCTGTTTTTGCCCCGCCGGCAATACACCTCGTCGGTAGCGCCCTCGTTTGTTGAGGCCGTAGTGGGTCAGCGGAACCCGGCTCCCGATCCTCACAAGATCGCGGCCGCCGAAGACATGTTGGTTCGTCTCGAAAAAAATGACGTCGCCGTTCGTCTGAACCTCTTAGGCCAGCCCGGCGAACAGCCGGATTATGTCGTGGCGGCTTGGGTTTTGCCCTACGTTTACGCCCTTCGCGGCGACCGGGATTGGCGGAGAACTCCGCAATTGACCGGGTCACGCCAGGTTTCGCCCCTCGCCATTCAGACTTATAAGCTGCTCGAAGCCGGCGACGCCACTATTCCACAACTCAAGCACGCGCTGGGCAGGGAAGTGACTGAATCCGCTGTTCTCCGCGCCATTACCGAACTCTGGCAGCAGCTTCGCATCATTCCTGTCGTTTCGGCGCGGGGCGAGACAGCCAGATGGCAACTGCTGCGGCTGCGCTTCCAGAAGGCCATTGCCGAAGGCGCCTCCACTTCGCAAGTGACGGCAATCTCGGTGCTTGCGTCCATTTACCTGCAGGCCGTGATCGCCGCCGGCATGGAAGACGTGGAGCTGTTTCTGGCTCCGCTGACCGCGCGGAGCAAGATTCGCGAGGTGTTGCGCGGGTTGGTGGCCACGCGCCAGGTTCACACCCTTCCCATGGGGCATACGCAACATTTCTACGTGGCCGGAACGCTGCCGGAGTTTGCTCAGCCCCCCTCCACCTACGCCAGCGCGACGATGCCGGCCTCGAGCTACTTCCTGCACTCCTATGAGCGGGACGAAGAGGCGCACGAGCCAGAGACATCAGCCGCGTTTGCCTCGCCCGTCTCCACGCCCGAGCCGCACACACCCCGAATGCCGGCCCCTCGCAAACCGGCTCCTGGAGCAAAAACGGGAGGCGCGCGGCCCCATTTCAGCCGCACCGCGGCGCTCGCCCGCGACCGCAAGCCGGCGCAAGGCGCTTCCAACGGTCGCGTCGCGCGTCGCGCCGGGTCGGAGGGCCGTAGTTCCGCATCGCGGCCGGCGCTGGGGACGCGCTGGAACGGGAACGGCGGAAACCACGCCAAGGGCCGGCACAACGGAAGCTACGGCAGTCGCCCGCTGGGAAACGGCGCGCGACCCGCGCAAGCCGGCGGTGCGCGCACCATCAAGGCCTCCGCGGCTTCCAGGAGCAATCGCACTGTGATCAAGACGGCCGGCAAGCCGGGATCCGCCGGGCACGCAAGCCGCAAACCGGCGCTGGCGGCCGGAGCCAAGGCAGGCAACAGCAAACGCTACGGCTTTACCGCTCCCCCTCGGCGACCAACCAAAAAGCGCGGATGAGCCCAACTCCACCGGCTGGAAAAGTCATTGTGGCCATTGACGGGCCTGCGGGTGCGGGCAAGAGCACCATTGCCCGCCATCTGGCCCGCCACTTTGGCTTGCTCAATCTCGAAACCGGAGCCATGTATCGCGCTTTTGCCCTGAAGGCCCTCCGCCGGGGGCTGCCTTTGGATCAAAGCAGCGCCCTGGAAGCTCTGGCCGCCGAAACCTCCATCCGCCTCGAACCCGGCGAAGAAGAGAACCGTGTCCTGCTCGACGGCGAGGACGTGACAGGATTGATCCGCAACCAGATCGTGACCGACGCCGCCTCGCGCGTCAGCGTTCTCCCCGCTATTCGCGCCTGGATGGTGCGCCTGCAACAGCAGCTTGGCGCCGCGGGCGGAGTGGTGATGGAAGGCCGTGACATCGGCACCGTGGTCTTTCCCGGCGCCGAGGTCAAAATCTTTCTCGACGCGGCGCCCGAGGTGCGCGGCATGCGCCGCTTTGACCAACTTGGTCCCCAGGCCGCCGTACCCCCGGAAGAAGTGATTCGCGCCCTGCGCGCCCGCGACGAGCGCGATCGCAATCGCCCTGATTCGCCGCTCAAAGCCGCTTCCGATGCGGTTCTGCTTGACTCGACGCACATGACCCTCAATCAGGCCGTCAGCGCCGCCGAGGCCATTGTGGCGGCGAAGCTGGGCGAGCCTGCCGGAATCGCCGGCGACCCGGATCCCCGCTAACCGAGTTCTTGGAGCCCGTTATTAACTTTGGGGCGGCAGCGACCGAGGCCAGTCCTTACCAGTTCTGGGAGTGGGGAGCGACGTGTTCTGGGGCGTCACGGACGCGCTTTTTCGCGGCATTTGTTCCGTGCCTATGATCAAGTGCAACTTTCCCGTTTTTGCCCGCATCCCCTATGTACATGCGGTTCACTTGCAGTTTATGCGGAAGTGACGATTTCCGCCCCTCGCGGTTTCGCGGCCGGGATCTTCGCCGGTTATTCGGGCTCCAATTCCCGGTGCGATGCCGCGTTTGCCTGCGCCGGGGCCACGCGCCGATGTTTCAGCTTTCCAAAATCTGGCGCACTGCAAGGCTGCGCCGGAAAGGCGTGACTCATAAGGACAAGGTCGCGGGAATTTCCTGAGATTGCGCGCGGCCTACTCGGCATTGCTCCACCGGCGCGATAAGCTTTCCAGCCATTTTTCAGCTCAAAATCGTTGGGGGGAAACAACACGCTCCCCACCCCCTCTCCGCGCCGGCCTCACCGCCCTCCCCAAGGTGGGAAGCACCGGGCCCGTTGTAGCGCCGGCTTCTTCAACCATCAACAGAAGCGCCCGGCAGCCGGCTTTGCGCCCGCCTCTCCAACTCGGCGCGTCAATTTTCACCCCGTGCGATGGAGAATACTATAGGCTTTTAGGTATGGAGTTAACCTGCAACCGCTGCCACCAGGCGGTGCAGCCGGGGGTTTGTTTCTGTCCCGTCTGCGGGCTGCCTCAGCTTGTCTACAGCGCGGAAGCGGCTGCAGAGGGGGACCAGCCTGTCCGCTGGAACGAGGCGGTGCGCGACGCAGGCAGCATTGCTTGGAAGCCGGCGTTGCGGTCAGCGCTGGCGCTGGCCGTACCGGCGGGTGTTTTGTGCTCCTTCTTTTCTCCCTTGAGTTTTTTGGGGTTTTTGCTCATGCCCCTGGCCAGCGCATGGGTCGTCAGCCTGTATACGCGCACCCGCCGGCCACCGTGGATCACCACCGGCGCCGGCGCGCGCATCGGCCTGGTCACTGGCATCGTGGGCGGATGGATCGCCGCGGCCACCAGCGCCTTTACCCTCTACGCCATGCGCTTCTGGTTGCATCAAGGCAAAATCTTCGACGACCTTTGGGAGACCAGCGTCAGCCATCAGGTGAGCGAATGGACAGCCATGGGCGCCGATACCCAGTCCATCAATCTGCTCAAGACCATGCTCCTCTC
>JASHTU010000613.1 GCA_030040395.1 Acidobacteriaceae bacterium | reverse complement strand
GTCCAGTTGCGCAAGGAAAACCTGCGCGCCTCCAGCTACAATCTGGTCGGCTTCCAGAACCATCTCAAATTCGCCGAGCAGGCCCGCGTGTTGCGCCTGATTCCGGGCCTTGAAAATGCCCGCTTCCTGCGCTATGGCCAGATCCATCGCAACACCTACATCTGCGCCCCCGCGCTCCTCGATGAAACGCTTCGGCTTAAGCAGGCTCCTTGGCTCGCGTTCGCCGGCCAGATCTCCGGCGTCGAAGGCTACACCGAGTCCATTGCCACCGGAATGCTGGCGGGAATTTATGCGGCTGCGCTGGCTCGCGGCCAGGAGCCCGTGCCCGTTCCCCGCGCCACTGCCCTCGGCTCGCTGGTCCACTATATCACCCACGCCGACGCCAAAAACTTCCAGCCCGCCAACATCACCTTCGACCTTTTGGAGCCGCTCGATGAGGACCTGCGCAGGAAGACCCGCGACAAAACCGAACGGCATCGTCTGCAATGCGAGCGTGCGCTGGCCGCCTTCGACACCTGGTGGACCGCCGTGGAGACGTCCTGCTCTCTGGCGAAATCAGCACTTAGAGCTGGCCCATCAGCGTAACCCCTACTTGTGGCGCTGCATCGATAAGATCTCTGTCAAAAGTCGCCAGTGGCAGGCTCTTCCTCTTCGCAAGCTCCAAATACGCGGCATCATAGGCGGTGAGACCATAGCGCCGGGTCAGAGATAGCAACGCCCGCCTCTCTATCGGCTGGCCAGCCGGCTCGACACGGATATCAAGCTGCGCGAGATTCTGCAGAAATTCTTCGGAGCCTAGGTCCATTATTCGCTTCCTTCGCTCGGCAACGGCTAACACGTTGATCACTTCAACCAACCAAAGCGCGGGAACTTCTGCATAGGACTCCAGAAGCGCTTTCAGAACACTCACACTGTAAGGCGTAATCTCGTCCAGGAAACACCAACTCAAGGTCATGGACGCGTCGAGCACAAATGGCATCAGTATTTATGCCCTTCACGAACCATGCTTTTGAGACCTTGGCCACCAGTTGTGTACCCGTGCTTTTGAGCAAACTGGAGCATCGCTTCGACGGCTTTCCGTCGTTGATCCGTCACCGTCCGCTCCTGAGAGAGCTTCTCTTTCATAAGGTCTCCCACGTAGGTTTCCAGCGCGAAGCCGCGTGCCTGGACCTCGGCAGCAAGTTCGTCCGGAATACTGACAGTGATCTTCATGGTCCGAGGGTAGCAAACTCGTTGCAAGAACGCCACCTCATAAATGCGATAGAGCTCTTCGTTGCCGTAAGTCGGCAAAGGTATTCGTGGGCACAAGGCCGTCTAAATTCCGCCTTCACGCCATCCCCGGCAAGCTCATCACGCACAGAATCGCCTGAAGCGCAACAATGGCTCCCGCCGCCGCCAGCGCCATCCGTCCTCGCGGGCCCTCGAATGCATCCGCGAACACCCCGCCGGCAAACGTCAGCCAGAACGGAATAGACCAGATCCACGGGCTGCCCGGGGCGCCCGTCATCACCAGCAGGATTAGTGCTACGGCGCAAAACAACGGCGCCGTGTTGCCGAAGTAGCGCGACCGGCGAATACCCAGGTAAAGAAAAATCGCTGATACCACGGCCACCGTAATGCCCGCCTCGCCCAGGGTGCTGTAAAACCGCTTGGCCGCCGCCGTGGAGAACCACAGAAACCCCGCCGCCGAACGGAAAACATAACTGAACGCGTCCGCTGAGAAGCCGTAGCAGACAAGCACCAGCAGCAACGCGCCCAGCGAAGCAGCCAGCACGATCGGCAGGGCCTGGCTCCTGTGCCCTTCGGCCACCCATATCATCAGCGCCAGCCCCAGCAGCGCCGCCACCGGCAGCGCCGCGATGTGCGCTGCCGCCGCCACGCCCAGCACCACCGTCAGCAGCACAATGCGCGGCCGCCACTTGGCAACCGGTCCTTGCATGGCGTGCGCCACGCCGACCGATGTATACACCCCGCCGTACACTCCCAGAGCGGCCAGCACTTCCGTGTTCGGAGAAAGACAACCGCGCAGGATCGCGGGACAAAAACAATAGAGCGCCAGCGCCGTATACCCGCCCCAATTGCCGTAAAGCCGCCGCGTCACCCACCAGATGCACCCACCCAGCACGCAGCCCGCAAAGAGAAACGGCAACCGCTCCAACAGTAAGACGTGCGTCATCTGGTGCCGCAGCTCCCAGGTGCCGATCTCGCCGCCGGTCTGCACCATGCGGTCCTCGGGCGCGCGAAACCGGTCCATCCCGCGCTCGGCGAGAAAGTTCAGCGTCAGCGGCAGGCCCGCCAGCCGGTAGGCCAGAATGCCGTCGTGAATGTTGCCGCAGGAGGTGTAATAGCCGGGTACCGATGAGGGTCGCTCCCACGTTTCCCGTCCGCAACGCGCGTACTGGTAATCGCGGTCAGAGAGCGTCTGTCGGCTCGTCACCCAAAGTCCCTGCAGGAGGAACATCGCCAGCATGACCGCCGCGATGCGTTGCGGCCGATTAAATCGAAAGCGGCGAAGGATTCCCAACAGGTGAGCCATCACGATCAAGGGACTCTACCAGTCTAAACGCCCGCTGCGGCGCGCCGGCCTTGCAAGCCGGCACGGCGCACCTTCTCATTCCACGCCAAACACGCGAAAGCCGCCCCGAAGGGCGGCTTCATGCGTCTCGACCTGCGCTAGTAGAAGATGACGCCAACCGAGGCGTTGCCGTCAAGCGTCACAGTACAAGTGGTGGATGTGGCCAGGATCGACGTATTCGGGGGCGTGCCCGCTTCTGCGCAGCCCGACCCGGTCGACCAGCCGCCAAAGTATGTGCTCCCGGCCGGCAAGTTCTCCGTTAGCGTCACTGTGGACCCAACTTCATAGGTCCCCGTGCAAACCTGTCCGCCCGACCCGGTCCAGTCCGGACCGCAATGAATCAGATTCGCAGTTCCGGTATCCGACGGCGCTGTCACGTATTCTCCTGTAGGCGAGGTGTTTTCGCCCTCGACGAACACCGTAACGGTTGCAAACTGCGGAGTGGCGACGCCCTGATCGCACACGTTGGTCACCGGGTCTTTGCACGTGAACGTCTGCGAGTTCGACAACACGACTGTGCCGTCAGGGTTCGTGTATTCGGCGTAAATGACCGTGTTGCCGGTGTAGCCCTGCGCCGTCGCCAGCCCGCCGAGCTCTCCCGACGAGCCACCCGAGCCGGCCCCTCCGGAGGCGCCATACGAGCTGATCGAGGCAACTTCCGGCAGCAAGGAAATCCACGCAAGGTTCGGGTCGTTTGTAATGTCTCGAACGGTGGGGACTGTCGAGAACGTGCCGAAGGCCAGGTATTGCCCAGTCATCCCCTTGTTCGAAACCGTGGTTCCCGCGGGCACCACGTTGATCGAAAGCAGCGGCTCCTGGATGGCTCCGATGGTCACTGAATAGCTTCCCGTGGCCACAACCTTGCTCGTGTCTGTGTTCGTATAGGTTGCTTCGATCGTCGTGGTTCCCGCGCTCAACGCCTTCGCCAATCCTGGAGTGCCGTTTCCCGCCGTGCCCACGCTCGCCACCGCCGGGTTGCTTGAGCTCCATGCAACCTGGGTGGTCACGTCGTATTGCAGGCCGTTCTCCGTGCCCAACACCGTGAACTGGCTTTGCTGCGCCGCCGCGGTCGCTGCCTGCGAAGTCGGAAACATCGTCAACGCGGTGACCGTCTCCGAGTTGCCCTCGAGCACTTGGAAGGTCGCCGAACCGGTGGCCACCGTTTCATCCGGATTCGTGTAAACGGCGCTGATAGTCGCGGTGCCCTGACTCACTGCCGTCGCTGTGCCCGTAGAATCCACCGTGGCGATCTGGGTGCTGCTGGAGCTCCACGCCACCGCACTCGCAAGGCTCACGCTCGTGCCGGTCGAGGTTAATCCGATGGGCATGAACTGGGCTTTTCCCCCGGGCGAAGCCACCGACTGCGTACTGGGGATAATGTTTACAGAAGTAATGTCGGCCGAGCCGGTCACCGTTCCGCCTGCTCCGGTTACCGTAAG
>JASHTU010000612.1 GCA_030040395.1 Acidobacteriaceae bacterium | reverse complement strand
GGGACTGGGCTGGACGGCGTATTGGATGTCGATGCCCCAGCGGTGGCCGTCGCCGAGCAGTTCGGCGAAGCGGCTGGTGTCCTGGGGCGTGGAGATAAGCAGGATTTCACGCAGGCCGGCGAGCATGAGCGTGCTCAGCGGGTAGTAGACCATGGGCTTGTTATAGACGGGCAAGAGCTGCTTGGACACCACATGGGTGACGGGATATAGGCGGGTGCCGGAGCCGCCGGCGAGGATGATGCCTTTCATAGCGTGAGGCGATCCGCGTAGTTTTTGGCGATCCAGTCGCGATAGGCGCCGGTGCGGACGCTGGCGACCCAGGTGGCGTTGTCGAGGTACCAGCGCACGGTTTTACGCAATCCGTCCTCGAAGGGCTGGGCGGGGGTCCAGCCCAGTTCGCGGGTGATTTTGCCGGCGTCGATGGCGTAGCGGCGGTCGTGGCCAAGCCGGTCTTCGACGAAGGCGATGAGGTTGCGGCGGGAGGCGGCCGCGGGGCGGGGACAGAATTCGTCGACCAGATCGCAGATGGCGGTGACCACGTCGATGTTGGCGCGCTCGCTATTACCCCCGATGTTGTAAGTTGCGCCGGGCTGGCCGCGCTCGAGAACGGCGCGGATGGCGGCGCAATGGTCTTCGACGAAGAGCCAGTCGCGAACATTTTTGCCGTCGCCGTAGACGGGCAGAGGCTTGCCTTCAAGGGCGTTGAGGACCATGAGGGGAATGAGTTTTTCAGGGAATTGAAAAGGGCCGTAATTGTTGGAGCAGTTGGTGGTCAGCACGGGCAGGCCCCAGGTGTGGCAGTAGGCGCGGGCGAGGTGATCGGAGCCGGCCTTGGAGGCGGCGTAGGGGCTGTTGGGCGCATAGGGAGTGGTTTCGCAGAAGGCGGGATCGCCGGCGCCCAGCGAGCCGTAAACCTCGTCGGTGGAGACGTGCAGGAAGCGGAAGGCGGCGCGCTCGGGGCCGCTGAGCGACGACCAGTAGAGCTTTGCCTGCTCGAGGAGGACGAAGGTTCCATGGATGTTGGTGCGGATAAAGGCGTCGGGAGCAACGATGGAGCGGTCGACGTGGCTTTCCGCAGCGAAGTGGACGATGGCGCGGGGACGGTGCTCGCGCAGCAGGGCAGCGACAAGTTGGGGATCGCAGATGTCGCCGCGTGCGAAGGCGTACCGGGGGTCATGCTCGAGCGAGGCGAGGTTGGCGGGGTTGCCGGCATAAGTGAGCAAATCAAGATTGACGATGGGCGAGGAGGTGGATTGGAGCCAGGTGAGGATGAAGTTGGAGCCAATAAAGCCCGCCCCGCCGGTGACGAGGACTGTATCGCGCGTGGTCGATCCGCCGGCCATAAGGCACACGTTCCAAAATACACTATCGAACGCAGACGGGCGGCCGCGGCGGGGCAAACCACTTAGTGGAACGGGGTTCTGCGGGGAAATTCATTTTTCGTTATATTAGAAGAAGCGTAGTCCCGGATGCGGCCGGACCTGCTCAAGCGACTAACTTGAACAAGGACCTGGGCGATTTGCTTCGGCTAGAATCGCGTAGCGCCTGTGTCTTTCCGGGTGTTTTCGCCGGGTGTTTTTCAGCGTTCTGCACCATCGAGCACATTCGAAAAAGGGCTGCCATGGAAACTCAGAGTCGTCTCCGTACACCCGAGCCGCAGGGTCTCTATCACCCGCAAAACGAGCACGATGCCTGCGGAATGGGACTGGTCGCCAGCATTCGCGGCGAAAGAAGCCACGACATTATCCGCAAGGGACTGGAGGTGCTGATCAACCTGACGCATCGCGGGGCGTGCGGCTGCGACCCGCAGACGGGCGACGGCGCCGGGATTTTGATTCAGATTCCGCACGCTTTTTATGCGCGCGAGTGCGGCGAGCTGGCGATGCAGTTGCCGGAGGCGGGCGCTTACGGCGTGGCGATGTGCTTTTTGCCGGTGGAGCGGCACAGCCGACTGCAGTGCGAGGGGGTGTTCGAACGGATTGCGCAGGAAGAGGGTTGCAAAGTTTTGGGATGGCGCGACACGCCGGTGAACGGCGACGCGATCGGGCGCCAGGCGCGCAACTCACAGCCGTACATCGAGCAGCTTTTTGTGTCGCGACCGGAAGGACTGGACGAGGAAGCCTTCGAGCGGCTGCTTTACCGCATCCGGCGGCGCACGGAAAACGAGATTGCCACCTCGGAGATCGAGGACAAGGAGACGTTTTACGTTCCGTCGTTCTCCTGCCGCACGATTATCTACAAGGGGTTGATGCTGGCTCCGCAGATCGAAAAGTTCTACTTCGAGCTGGCCAATCCGCTGGTGACAAGCGCGCTGGCGCTGATTCACCAGCGCTTCTCGACCAACACGTTTCCGAGTTGGAAGCTGGCGCACCCGTACCGGTACGTGGCGCATAACGGCGAGATCAACACCATTCGGGGCAACATCAGCTGGCTGAGCGCGCGGCAGTCGGTGATGAAGAGCCCGCTACACGGGGACAAGATCGACGACCTGTTTCCGATCATTGGGCCGGGCGGAAGCGACTCGGCTTCGTTGGACAACGCGGTGGAGTTTTTGTACCAGTCGGGGCGCTCACTGCCGCACGTGATGGCGATGCTGATTCCCGAGGCTTGGGCCGGCAACCCGGACATGGACGAGGATAAGCGCGCCTTTTACGAGTATCACGCGTCGCTGATGGAGCCGTGGGACGGGCCGGCGGCGATTGCGTTTACGGATGGGCGGGTGATTGGGGCGACGCTGGACCGCAACGGACTGCGGCCGGGCCGCTACATTGTGACCAAGGACGACATGGTGGTGCTGGCCTCGGAGGCGGGCGTGATCGACGTTCCGGCCGAGGACATTCTGAAGAAGGGACGCTTGCAGCCGGGGCGCATGTTTCTGGTGGACACGGCGGAGAAGCGCATCATCTCCGACGCTGAGATCAAGAAACAACTGGCGGCGCGGCAGCCCTACGGCGAGTGGTTGAAGCAGGAGCAAATTACCATCGACATGCTGCCCGAGCCGGCGCGCGTGATCGCCTCGAATCCCGAGACGCTGCTGCGGCGCCAGCGCGCCTGCGGGTACAGCGAAGAGGATCTGCGCATTCTGTTGGTCCCGATGGCCGCGAAGGGCGAGGAGCCGGTGGGGTCGATGGGAACGGACGTGCCGCTGGCATGCTTGTCGGACCGGCCGCAGCCGCTGTTCAACTACTTCAAGCAGCTTTTTGCGCAGGTGACGAATCCGCCTATCGATCCGATTCGCGAAGAGCTGGTGATGTCGCTGATCAGCTACATCGGCAACGAGCGCAACATTCTGGACGAGAAGCCGGAGAACTGCCATACGCTGAAGCTGCTGCATCCGATTTTGACCAACCGCGATTTGGAGAAGTTGCGGCGGGTTTCGTCGGGGGATTTGTTGGCGACGACGCTGCCGGCGCTTTTCCGCGCCGCCGACGGCGAGGCGGGGTTGCGGCACTCGCTCGAGGACCTGAGCGCGCGCGCCTCGCACGCGGTGAACTCGGGGTACACGCTGCTGATTCTTTCGGACCGCGGCGTGGATGCGACCTACGCGCCGATCCCAAGCCTGCTGGCCATGGCGGCGGTGCACAACCGGCTGGTGCGCGAGGAGACGCGCACGCAGGTGGCGCTGATCATCGAGAGCGGCGAGCCGCGCGAGGTGATGCACTTTGCGCTGCTGATCGGCTACGGGGCAAGCGCGGTGAATCCGTATCTGGCCATCGAGACGATTCACGATTTGAAGCGGCGCGGGATGCTGCCGGAGAAGATTTCGGCCGAATACGCGGAGAAGAATTACATCAAGGCGATCAACAAGGCGCTGCTGAAGACGATTTCGAAGATGGGCATCTCGACGCTGCAGAGTTATCGCGGCGCGCAGGTCTTCGAGGCGGTGGGATTGAACAAGTCGCTGGTTGACGCCTATTTTCCGGGCACGGCGTCGCGGATCGAGGGCGTGGACCTGGAGGTGCTGGCGCGCGAGGGGCAGATGAAGCACGCTTTCGCCTTTCAGCCGTTGACGGAGTCGGAGACCGAACTCGTGGTGGGCGGGCAATATCAGTACCGCGAAGGCGGCGAGTATCACCTGCTGAATCCGCTGACCATCAGCAAGGTTCAGCACGCGGTGCGGTCGAACAATTCGGCGACCTTCCAGGAATACACGGATTCGATCGACGACCAGAACCGGAATCTTTCCACGCTGCGCGGTCTGCTCAAGCTGAAATACGCGGAGAAACCGATTCCGATTGAGGAAGTGGAGCCGGCGAAGGAGATTGTGAAACGGTTTACGACCGGCGCCATGAGCTTCGGGTCGATCAGCAAAGAAGCGCACGAGACGCTGGCGATTGCCATGAACCGGCTGGGCGGGATGTCCAACACGGGCGAGGGCGGCGAGGACGAAGCGCGGTTCAAGCCCGATGCGAATGGCGACTCGCGGCGCAGCGCGGTGAAGCAGGTGGCGAGCGGGCGTTTTGGCGTGACGACGAATTACCTGGTGAACGCCGACGAACTGCAGATCAAGATGGCGCAGGGCGCAAAGCCGGGCGAGGGCGGCCAGTTGCCCGGGCACAAGGTGGACGAGGTGATCGCGAAGACGCGGCACTCGATTCCCGGCGTGGGGCTGATTTCGCCGCCGCCTCATCATGACATTTACTCCATTGAAGACCTGGCGCAGTTGATCTACGACCTGAAGAACGTGAACCCGAAGGCGCGGATCGCCGTCAAGTTGGTTTCGGAAGCGGGCGTGGGCACGGTGGCCGCGGGCGTCTCCAAAGCGCACGCGGATGTGGTGCTGATTTCCGGTGATACGGGCGGGACCGGCGCTTCGCCGCTGAGTTCGATCAAGCATGCGGGGCTGCCCTGGGAGCTGGGGCTTGCCGAGACGCAGCAGGTGCTGCTGTTGAACGACCTGCGCAGCCGCATTCGCGTGCAGACCGACGGCAAACTGCAAACCGGGCGAGACGTGGTGATCGCCGCGCTGCTGGGGGCCGAGGAATTCGGCTTCGCCACCATGCCGCTGGTTTCGATGGGCTGCATCATGATGCGCAAGTGCCACCTGAACACCTGCTCGGTGGGCATTGCGACGCAAGATCCAGTGCTGCGCGCGCGCTTTACCGGCACGCCGGAGCACGTGATCAACTTCTTCTTCTTTATCGCCGAGCAAATGCGGCAGCACATGGCCAAGCTGGGCTTTCGCACCATGGACGAGATGGTGGGGCGCGTGGACAAGATCGACGCGTCGATCGCCGACGCGCACTGGAAGGCGAAGGGGATCGATCTCTCGTCGATTCTGCACTCGCCCTCGCTGCCCGGGCGCGTGGCGCGGCGGCGCGTGCAGGCGCAGGACCACGGGCTGCACCAGGCGCTGGACCATGTGCTGATCGACGAGGCCAAGCCGGCGGTCGAGGCTGGCCAGCGGGTCACCGGCAGTTTCGCCATCCGCAATGTACACCGAACGGTGGGCGCGATGCTGGGCGGAGAGATTGCGCGGCGGTACGGGTCAGCGGGATTGCCCGACGGCGCAATCCACTTCCAGTTCCACGGTTCGGCAGGGCAGAGCTTTGGGGCGTTTGTGCCCAAGGGCGTGACGCTCGAACTCGAAGGCGACGCCAACGATTACCTGGGTAAGGGGCTCTCCGGCGGGCGCATCATTGCGTACCCGCCGAAGACCTCGAGCTTCTTGCCTGAGGAGAGCATCCTGGTGGGCAACGTGGTGCTTTACGGCGCGACCAGCGGCGAGGCCTTTTTGAACGGCATCGCAGGAGAGCGGTTCGCGGTGCGCAACTCGGGCGCCACGGCGGTGGTGGAAGGCGTGGGCGACCATGGCTGCGAGTACATGACCAATGGTTTGGTGGTGGTGCTGGGCTCGACGGGGCGCAACTTTGCCGCCGGCATGAGCGGCGGAATCGCGTACGTCTACGACGACCAGGGCGACTTTTCCACGAGGCGCTGCAACCAGGCGAGCGTGGACCTGGAACCTCTGGTGGACACGGCGGACGTGGAGGTGGTCCGTGGTTTGCTGGAGCGCCATCGCGACCTTACGGGCAGCCCGCGCGCGGCGTGGGTGCTGGAGCACTTCCGCGACGCGCAGCCGCAATTCATCAAGGTGTTTCCGCACGAGTTTAAGCGGGTACTGGGCGTGGCGCGCGTCCAAGAGCTTTATGTGTCTCCTGTAGCTTCGTCGCCTCTGGTGACGGCAGCAATCTCAGCAGAGGTGGAGCATGGGTAAAGACACGGGGTTTCTGGAAATTCAACGCGAGCAGCCTGCGCGGCGCAAGGCGAGCGAGCGCATCAACGACTGGTTTGAGATTTACGAGCCGTTCCCGGAGGAGAAGCAGCGCGAGCAGGGCGCGCGCTGCATGGACTGCGGGGTGCCGTTCTGCCACACCGGCTGCCCGGTGAACAATCTCATCCCGGACTGGAACGACCTGGTCTACCACAACCGATGGGAAGCGGCGATTCGCCGCCTGCACTCGACCAACAACTTTCCTGAATTTACGGGGCGCATCTGCCCGGCGCCGTGCGAGGCCGCGTGCGTGCTGGGCATCAACGCGCCACCGGTGTCGATCAAGCTGATCGAGCGTTCGATTGTGGAGCGGGGCTGGGACGAGGGCTGGATTCATCCCGAGCCGCCGGAGCAGGCGACGGGCAAACGCGTGGCGGTGGTAGGCAGCGGGCCGGCGGGCCTGGCGGCGGCGCAGCAGTTGCGGCGCGCGGGCCACTCCGTGACCGTGTACGAGAAGAACGACCGTATCGGCGGTTTGCTGCGCTATGGGATTCCGAATTTCAAGCTGGAGAAACAGGTGCTCGACCGGCGCATCCAGCAGATGAAGGCCGAGGGCGTGATCTTCCTGACCAATGCGCACGTGGGCGCGAACTTACCGGTGGAGTCACTCACCGAGCACTATGACGCAATTTTGCTGTGCGGGGGCGCGGAGCAACCGCGCGACCTGCCCATCCCCGGGCGCGAGCTCAAGGGCATCCACTTCGCCATGGATTTCCTGCCGCAGCAGAACCGGCGCTGCGAAGGCGACACCGAAGATACGATCCTCGCCTCGATGAACGCCACTGCGCCCATCCTGGCCACGGACAAGCGCGTGGTGATTATCGGCGGCGGCGACACCGGCGCGGATTGCCTGGGAACAACGCATCGCCAGCATCCGAAGAGCGTGCATCAATTCGAGATCATGCCCAAGCCGCCGGTGGAACGCGCGCCCTCCACTCCGTGGCCGCTGTGGCCACTGCAGTTGCGCACCGAAGGCGCGCACGAAGAGGGCGGCATCCGCGACTGGAGCATCAACAGCTTGAAGTTCACCGGTGACGAGCGGGGGAACGTGAAGCAGCTCCACGCCGTGCGCGTGGGGCCGCCGCCCAAGTTTGAAGCGATGGCGGGCACGGAGTTCACCCTGGACGCGGACCTGGTGCTGCTGGCGATGGGCTTCCTGGGGCCAGTGCGCACGGGCATGATCGAGCAACTGGGACTGGCGCTCGACAACCGGGGCAACGTGGCGACAACCGACTACATGTCTTCGGTGGAGGGCGTCTTCGCCGCCGGCGATATGCGGCGCGGACAGTCGCTGGTGGTGTGGGCGATCAGCGAGGGGCGTAAGGCTGCGGCGGCGGTAAACAGCTATCTGGCCGTCAAGGAACCCTCTCCGGTCCGGACGGGCCATGTGGGCGCCCATACGACGCGCGCCTGAAGCATCGCGCATCAGATTTCAGAACACTTCTGGTTTCCTTGCCTCGATCAATCATTACAGAACAGAGGTCAACGAGCGCCGCTCGACGCGCTGCTCAAGTATTCGGCGCGGAGTTCGTTGGCGGTGTAAAGACGAAGGAACGGCGCTCCATGAGCGGCGGCCTCGACTGCCGGGCGGCCGTTGGCTTCCTCGCGCTCCACGATGCAGACCACAGCCGTCACCGTCATCCCCGCCTCCTCAGCGGCCTGGATGGCGGCGATGGTGGAAGCGCCGGTGGTGCACACATCGTCCACTATGACCACTCGCGCGCCCTCACGGCAAAAGCCCTCGATGCGGCGGCTAGTGCCGTGGGCTTTTTCAGCTTTACGCACCAGGAAACCGTGCAGCAGCGGCGCGCCGGGGCGCGAAATGGCCCGCCACGCGCTGGCCGTGGCCACGTTTGACACGATGGGGTCGGCCCCCAGGGTCAGCCCGCCCACGGCCTCCGCTTCGACGCCACTTGCTTCCAGCAATTCGAGAATGGCGTGGCCCGTCAGCCGCCCTCCCTCGGCGTGCAGCGTGGTTGTCCGGCAGTCGATGTAGTAATCGCTGGCGCCTCCGGAAGACAGCTTGAACTGGCCGAGCCGGAAACTGAGGCGGGCAAGGAGGGAGAGAAGTTGATGGGAGTTGGTGAGGCCGGGCATCAAGGTGATTGTAAAGGGCACAGGGACCAGGGATCAGGGTCCAGGGTTCAGGGAACAGGGATCAGGGAGTGGAGTAAACCCCTGTTCCCTGCCCTCATCACATTCTCTGCAGATGGCGGAAGCCGCCGGTGCCGACCAGCATGAGGGTAAAGAGCAAGAAGTTGTAGCTGGCGTGAACCAGCACGCTGGCAGCCAGAGAGCGCGTGCTGAGGCGCACGGCGCAGAGCACCACGCTCACGCCGATGAGCAAGAGAAACGGCCCAACGGCATAACCGGTTTGCGCGCCGTGCATCAAGGCAAAAGGGATGCTGGTGGCGATGGAAGCGGACGCCATGGCGGAGAAGGACCAACGCGGATGGCCGTCCTCGGCCAGGGTGCGGACGGGCAAGTGCTTGATTTTTTCGGCGAACCAGTCGAAGGCCGTACAAAGCGCGGGCAAGAGAAAGCCGCGAAAGAACATTTCCTCGAAGAAAGGCGCAAAGGTGACGCCAAAGCCGAACAGCAGCCACGCCGCTCCCGGAGCGCGAAAGATCTTATCGATGGGCGCGTTCGCGGGACCGGGCATGAATTCGCCGCTGAGCAGGGCAAAGAGAAAGCAGACGAAGGCCGCGCCGACGAGGCTCCATCGCAGGCGCAGCGAGGTGGCCCCGTTCCATTGAATGCCGGCAAAGAAGCTTTCGCGCCAGACGAGGGGGAAAACCAGCAGGCAGGCGACGAACGTGACCACATAGAGAATGGCTTCGCTGCCCAGCGTGTAATGGATGTCGGAGACGGCGCCCTGCACCGTGGAGATGCCGAAGAGTCGATGGTGCAGCGCGACGCGCGTGACAAGGCCGGCGCACACCAAACCGAAAAAGAGCAGCAACAGCAGCAGTCCGAAATGGCCGAAGTTGGGAATGCGCTCGGGCGGCCGAAACTCGAAGCGGGACCAGGGCGGAAAAGTGGGTTGCCCGGGGGGCTCCGGGACAGACGAATAAACGCCGGTTAGCTCGGTGGAGGCTTGGCTGGCGTGGGTCCCAGGCTGCACGAGGACTGGGCCGTCGGCAGCCAGTTCACCGGGGCCCGGTTGGACCGGCGAGCCGCCCGGCAGGCTGCCAGGGTCTTGAGCTGAAGGCCCTGGGGTGGCTTCGGCTCCAGGTTGATCCCTATCCGGACGCTCAGGGTTGGGGTCAGCGGCCGGATGGTCAGCAGTCCCGGATTGGGGCTCACGCGGCGGCCAGTCCTCGGGTTGGTCCGGTTCATGTTGTAGAAGGCTGCTCATGCGGGCCCCGTTTTCTTGCGCCGGCCCGCGGCCCCGGCGGCGGTTTTTCGCCCGGAGCGAATCGCCGCCGCGGTGGATTCAGTAGCCGGATCCGATCCATTTGGCGCGGTTTTATCCGGATCGGGCGCGGATTCACCGGGCCCGGCACCGTTGGGATTTAAGCCGGCAAGCAGTTCTTCATCCAACTCCGCCTCCTTAAGCCGCCCATTGCTCGAGGTGTAGTAGCGGGTCAGGAATTGCCCGGTATAGGAGCCCGGCGTCGCGGCAATCCGCGCCGGCCTCCCCTCGCCCACCACACGTCCTCCATCTTCGCCGCCTTCGGGGCCGAGATCAATGACCCAATCGGCGTTTCGAATCACGTCCAGGTTGTGTTCGATGATGATCACGGAATTTCCCAGGTCCGTCAACCGGTGCAGCACCTCGAGCAGCTTGCGCACGTCGTCGAAGTGCAGCCCTGTGGTCGGCTCGTCGAGAAGGTAGAGCGTCCGGCCAGTCTGCCGCTTGGAGAGTTCGCGGGCCAGCTTCATGCGCTGCGCTTCGCCGCCGGAGAGTGTGGTGGCGCTCTGGCCCAAGTGAACGTAACCGAGGCCCACATCGGCGAGGGTTTGCAGCTTCTGCCGCACCTGCGGCACGTCCGCAAGCGCGGTGAGCGCATCTTCGATAGTGAGGTCGAGGATGTCGGCAATCGAGTTGCCGTGAAATTTGACCGCCAGCGTCTCCTGGTTGTAGCGGCGGCCGTTGCAGACCTCGCACTGCACGTAGACGTCCGGCATAAAGTTCATTTCGATGCGGCGCTGGCCGTCGCCCTGGCAGGCTTCGCAGCGGCCGCCGGACACGTTGAAGCTGAAGCGGCCGGGTTTGTAGCCGCGCTCGCGCGCTTCGGGCAGCATGGCGAAGAGGTCGCGTATGGGTGAGAAGACTTGCGTATAGGTGGCCGGGTTCGAGCGTGGAGTGCGGCCGATAGGCGACTGATCGATGCGGACCACCTTGTCGATCTGTTCGGCGCCGGCGAGCGCGTCGTGCGCGCCGGGCTCTTCGCGCGAGCCATAGAGGGTCCGCGCCAGAGAGCGATACAGAATGTCGTTGATGAGCGTGCTCTTGCCGCTGCCGCTCACACCGGTGACCACGGTCATGACGCCCAGGGGAACGCGGATGGTGATGTCCTGAAGATTGTGCTCGCGGGCGCCGGCCACGGTGAGCCACTTGCCCTTGAGCGGACGGGGCTTTTCGCGTTGCAGCATGGTGGCGGCGCCGCTAAGATATTTGCCGGTGAGCGATTGGGGAGCGGCCATGATTTGGGCCGGCGTGCCTTCGGCGACCACATTGCCACCCAGGCGGCCCGCGCCAGGCCCCAGATCGACCACGTAATCGGCGTGCCGGATGGTGTCCTCATCGTGCTCGACGACGAGCACGGTGTTGCCCAGGTCGCGGAGGCGCTCCAGGGATTGGATGAGGCGGTTGTTATCGCGCTGGTGCAGGCCGATGGAGGGCTCGTCGAGGACGTAGAGAACGCCGCGCAGCCGCGAACCGATCTGCGTGGCGAGGCGGATGCGCTGGCCCTCGCCACCGGAGAGCGTGGCGGCGTTGCGATTGAGCGAGAGATAGTTGAGACCGACGGCGCAGAGGAAGTCAAGGCGTTCGACAATCTCGCGCCGGATGCGCTCGGCAAGTAACGCTTCTCGCTCGGTGAACTGCAGATTTATGGCTGCCGAAAGCGCGCGATTGAGGGGCAGGGCTGTGAAATCGGCAATGGAGCAGCCGCCGACCTCGACTGCCAGCGACTCGGGACGCAGGCGCTTGCCCCGGCAGACCGGGCATGGCGTAGCCGACATGAATCCCATCATGTACTCCCGGTAACCGTCACTGCGCGCCTCTTCAATGGTGTCGCGCAAAAAGGACAAGATGCCGTGAAAGCCAGTGCGCGGCGCCTCGCCCTTCGGCGGGCCGTAAACGAGAATGTGCTGCTGCTTGGGAGGCAATTCGTCGAACGGCTGTTTGAGGTCGATTTTGTAGCGGTCCGCGGCAAGCTGGATGAGCTTGATGAGGTATTGCGACGACGAACCGGGACCCAGGCCGCCGTCGAGTAGCGGTTTGGACCAGTCCGTGATCACTTTCGCGGGATCGAGGTCGTAGAGTGAGCCGAGGCCGTGGCACTCAGGGCAGGCGCCGAATGTGGAGTTGAAGCTGAAGCTGCGCGGCTCCAGCTTGGGCACGTCAAGGCCGCAGTCGGGGCAGGCCATCGAGGAGGAAAACAGCTGCTCCTCGCCATCGCTCAGGGCCACGAGCACCAGTCCGTTGGCCAGTTGCAGCGCCTTGGCCACGGCCTGCTCCAGCCGTCTTTCGACGGAGGGCTTTCCGGGCGCGGAAGAGACCGGCTTCGTCTTCTCCCAGGTCCCGGAATCGGCGCCCGCGCTTGATTCCGAGGCGGGCTTGAGCAGGATGCGGTCGATGACTGCCTCGACGGTGTGATTCTTGCGCCGGTCGAGCTGGGGGGGGTCGGAAAGGTCGCGCAGCTCGCCGTCGACGCGGGCGCGAAACCCTTGACTATCAATCTGATCGAGCAAATCCTTAAACTCACCCTTGCGCCCGCGCACAACCGGGGCCATGATCGTCACGCGCTCGCCACGGCCCAATTCCAGGACCCGCTGGACAATCTGCTCGGCGGTCTGCCGCGTAATCGCCCGGCCGCAGTTTGGGCAGTGCGGCGTGCCTACCGAAGCGTAAAGCAGACGGAGGTAGTCGTAAATCTCGGTGATGGTGCCGACGGTCGAACGCGGGCTGCGGCTGGTGGTCTTCTGTTCGATGGAGATGGCGGGGCTGAGGCCTTCGATAGAATCCACGTCGGGGCGCTCGATTTGGTCGAGGAACTGCCGGGCGTAGGCGGAGAGCGTTTCCACGTAACGGCGCTGGCCCTCGGCGTAGATAGTGTCGAAGGCCAGCGAGCTTTTGCCCGAGCCGGATAGTCCAGTGACCACCGTAAGCGCGTTACGGGGGATGCGCACGTTGATATCGCGCAGGTTGTGCTGGCGCGCCCCGCGCACCGAGATGTGGGTAATGGGCATGATTGGACTTTTCCCGGAGGCGGCTCCAAGGCTGCCGGCGACGATCCGGAACATTCCAGAATAACCGTAACGGCAGAAGGAGAGCTCGAAGGAGGCTCCGTGATCGGGAACCAGGCCCGCTTTGGAACCAAGAATCCGGGGAGTAACAACATTTCCTTGCGCAATGTTCTGGATGCGAACTGGGGATTGGAGGTATCCTATGTAGCAACAGCCAGAAGATCATCCAGGCGGCAAGTTCTGCGACAATCGCATCAGACGAGTGTCGGGATGCTTGTTGATTCAGTCTGCGCT
>JASHTU010000611.1 GCA_030040395.1 Acidobacteriaceae bacterium | reverse complement strand
CCAAACCGGCCGCGGAGCGCAAGCGCACTCGCAACTTGAGTGAGGACAAGCGCTTCAAACTCTTCTCGGGCACCGCCAATCCGGAATTGGCGCGCAAGATCGGGGCGCACATCGGGGTTCCCGTGGGCGAGGCCAAGCTGCAGCGCTTTGCCGACGGCGAAGTTTACTTCCAACTGCTCGAAAATGTGCGCGGCGTGGATGTTTTCGTGGTGCAGCCCACCTGCTATCCGGTGGACCAGCACCTGGTGGAGTTATTGGTGATGATCGATGCCCTCAAGCGGGCCTCGGCGGCCCGGATCACGGTGGTGGTGCCTTACTACGGCTACGCCCGCCAGGATCGCAAGGACCGCCCGCGCGTGGCCATCAGCGCTAAGCTCATCGCCGACCTGCTCACCACCGCGGGCGCCAATCGCGCCTTGTTTGTCGATTTGCACGCCGCCCAGATTCAAGGTTTCTTCAACATTCCCGTGGATCACCTCTTCGCCAGTCCCGTGCTGGTGAGTTATTTCCGCGAGCTGAACCTGCCCAACCTTATCGTGGTTTCGCCCGACGCCGGCGGCGTGGAGCGGGCGCGCTTCTTCGCGCAGAAGATGGTGGCGCCGCTGGCCATCGTCGATAAGCGCCGCACCGACCTGAACGTGGCTGAGGTGATGCACGTAGTCGGCGACGTAAGCGCAAAGACCTGCCTCATCATCGACGACATCATCGACACCGCCGGCACCCTGGTCAAGACCGTGGACGCCCTCTACGCCGCGGGCGCCCGGTCCGTGCATGCCTGCGCAAGTCACGCCGTGCTTTCCGGCCCGGCCATCGACCGGATCGCCAACTCGCGCGTGGAGCAAGTGGTGGTCACCGACACCATTCCCCTGCGCGAGGCGGCGCAGAAATTATCCAAAATTAAGGTGCTCACGATCTCCGGCCTGTTGGGTGCGGCCATCGAGAGCATTCACATGGAAACCAGCGTGAGCACGCTGTTTTCGTAAGTGATCAGTGGTCAGTGATCAGTGATCAGATACGCAGCGGACAGCTTTTGCTGCCCGGTTCGACAATCAGGCTGGTTTTCAGCAATTGGCGCACAGTGGCTTTTTACTGACCACTGACCATTGATCACTGATCACCGGCCCATCAAAGGGAGCGGACCTTAACCCTCCGTGCCCGATAGAAACGAGATACCGAAATGCCAGAAGTTGTCGCAGCCAGGCCCCGCGAGGGCAAATTCAACAAGAATGCAGCGCGCCGCGTACGCCGCGCGGGCAGGATTCCCGCCGTGCTCTACGGCTCCGGGCACGATCCTGTGGCCGTCGAAGTGGATCCCAAACAGATTTCCCGGATTCTGTTTTCCGAAACCGGGCACAACACCATCTTCGACGTCGAAGTTGCCGGTGCGCCCCCGGCCAAAGCCATGATTGTCGATTTGCAGCGCGAACCCATCAAGGATCAACTGATCCACATCGACCTCAAGCGCATAGCCCTCGATAAGACTTTACGCGTCCGCGTGCGCGTCAAGTTGCTGGGCACGCCGGTGGGCGTCAAGACGGAGGGCGGCATCCTGGACCAGGTGCTGCGCGAAGTCGAGATCGAATGCCTGCCCGCGGACATTCCCAGCCACATCGACGTGGACGTGAGCGCGCTGGAAATGCACCAGGTGCTGCGCGTGAGCGGGCTGCCGCACTCGGACAAGATCAAGTATCTGAGCGCCGAGGACGCCACTGTGGCCCACGTGGTCTCCATTCGCGAAGAAGCGGCGCCGGTGGCCGAAGCCGAAGCGGCGGCCGCGGCGGCAACCACCGAAGCCGCGGCTCCGGCCGAGCCGGAAGTGGCCAAGAAGGGCAAACCCGAGGCCGAGGCAACAACCAAGAAGCCCGAGGCCGGAGCGAAGAAGTAAGCCTTGGCGGAAGGAAGCGAATCCCGTGGCTCCGGCGGACAAACGCTGTCCGCCGGGGACCCCGAATCCGGCCGCTCTGGCGCGCAAGGATTGGTGCAAAGATCGATCGCCGGGGAACCCGGAATCAGCCGGAACGGCCCATTCCTGATTATGGGCCTTGGCAACCCCGGCCTCGAATATTTGTGGACCCCGCACAATGCGGGATTCATGGCCATTGACCGCATCGCCCAGCAGGAGGGGGTTGTGGTCCAGAACCGGCGCGCAAGGGCCGCCACCGCGACCTGCCGCATGGCGGGGCGCATGGTGGTTTTGGCCAAGCCGGAGACGTTTATGAACCTGAGCGGCGTTTCCGTGGCCGCTCTAGTGGAGGAATTTGATGCCGACCCCTCGCGGGACCTGCTCGTAATCTACGACGAGCTCGACCTCGCGCTGGGAACCTTCAAGATCAGGGAACGCGGTTCGCCGGCCGGCCACAACGGAGCCCGCAGCGTAACCGGCGCCTTGGGAACGCAGGAGTGGTTGCGATTGCGTATCGGCGTGGGTCCGGTTTTGCCGCCGGAAGCGGTTGCGGCCGGTGGCGGGCGTCCGGGCAGGGATTACCTCCTCTCGCCCATGCGCAAGAAGGATCTGGCGGTGATGGATGAGGTGTTAGACCGGGTGGCGACGGCCGTCCGGCGCATCCTGGAGCAAGGGCCGGCCGCCGCGATGAATGAGTTTAACCGGAAGGAAGACAGAGATTAGGGATCGGAGATCAGAGACTAGGGACGTAGGAACTCGCGCGCTACGAACTACGAACTGAGAACTGAAAGCTGAAAAGCTGAGAACTGAGAGCTGATTGCTGAAAGTGGGAGCTGGAGCGAAGCGCTCCGGCGGAAAAGGAAAACGGATGCCGCGTGTGTATGAAGTGATGTTTATCCTTCGGCCTGATATGGCCGAAGAAGATGCCGACAAGCTGATTGCCGGCTTTGCCTCGACAGTCACCAACGGTGGCGGGGTGGTTAAGACGGTGGAAAAGATGGGCCGCCGCAAGCTTGCTTACGTGGTGCGCAAGTTCAATGACGGCAACTATGTTCTGCTCACCATCGAAGCCAATGGCCCCGTGGTGCTGGAACTGGAGCGCCGGCTGCGCGTGAGCGAGCCGGTGATCAAGTTCATCACCGTGCGTATGGACGAGGAAGAGAAGCGTCTGGCCAAGGTAAAGGCGTTGCGGGGCACGCGCAGAAGCGCGCCGCCGGCCACCGTGTCCGCTGAAGCCGCGGCGCCGGCTGCAACCGAGGCCGCTCCCGCCAGCGCGTAGATTGCCACCCGTTTCGCTGCCGGCAATCCTTCGATCGCCAGCGTCGACGAGAATGGTCCCCGGCGCTCTTCGGGCGCACGCGGGCGCCAATGAAATAAAGAGGAAACCTTATGCCTGAAGAAACCCAAGCCAAATCCACTGCGGCAGATTCACCTTCGCCATCCGCCCCCTCGCCGGGTTCCGGGCCACGCGGCCCGCGCCCTGCCGGCGGTCCCGGCGGCCGCGGCAAATTTTTCCGCCGCAAGAAGGTGTGCAAATTCTGCACCGAAAAAATCGACGCCATTCCCTACCGCGACGTGCGGCTGCTGCAGCAGTTCGTAGCCGAGCGCGGCAAAATCGTGCCGCGCCGGCTTACCGGCGTGTGCACCACGCATCAGCGCCGCCTCACCCGCGCCATCAAGCAGGCGCGCAACATCGCGCTGCTGCCCTTCGCCACGCGCCACTGAGCTCGGCTGGCCGATTCGCATCGGAGCCAAATCGCCGGCGACGGCGAAGGCTGGAAGGGGCCGGACTTTAGCCCTCACGCGAATCGAACATTGAGGACGAAGTTGCGCGTAAGCGCGCGGCGATCCGGGTCGACCCAGTCTGGCCCGCGATCAGAAATTTGGAGAATTTCGATGGAAGTGATTTTGAAGGAAGACGTCGTGAACCTCGGCAACCGCGGGGACGTGGTCAAGGTGGCCGACGGCTTCGGCCGCAATTACCTGTTGCCCCGCAAATTGGCGATGCAGGCCACCGAATCCAACAAGGCCGTCATCGAGCAGATGAAGGCCGCCGCGGCCCGCCGCTCCGCCACCGAAAAGGCGCAGGCCGAGGGTCTCGTCGCCAAGCTCGAGCCCGTCGAGATCAGCTTTGTCCGCAAGGCCGGCGAGCAAGGCCACCTGTTCGGTTCCGTCACCTCGGCCGACATTGCCGCAGGGCTGGCCGCGCAGGGCTTTGAAGTGGATCGGCGCAAGATCCTTTTGAACGAGCCGCTCAAGAGTCTCGGCGAGTTTACGGTAGCCATCCGCCTGCATCGTGACGTGACCGCGCGCGTCAAGGTCAAAGTGGAAGTCGAAGCCGCCGAGAAGGCCGAGGCCGTCGCGCCCGTGGCCGAACCGGCTACGGAAGAAACAGCCGCCGAGTAGCGCCTGACGCGCCGAGGTTCCGCCGCTCTTCGGGTCCGCTGAGGGCGCCGGGCCCCTACGCCTGAATGGCGTTAAACCTCAGTTGTCGGGCAGCTTCCAGCAACTGCGCGTCGCCGGAGATGAAGGCCCGGCCCTGCGGTTTGCCAAATCGCCAAGCCAAGGCGGCGGCAAGGTGCAGCGCATCGGCGGCCTTCAGCGGAATCCGGTCGACCAGCCACTCCGCCTGTTCCCGCAGCGATGGATTCGGCGCGACTTCCCGCCAGCCGCTCCGCAACCCGTCCATGGCTATTCGCGCTTCGATGTTTCCTTTGGGCGTAATAAGACCCATACGCCTCAGCCGGGCAAAGGCGCTGCCGATCTCAACGGGCGCGTTCCACCAAACCACCATCCTGTATTTCTTGCTCAGCGCCCGGACAACGGGAGTGGACTCTTGCTCAACGCAAAGGGGCACGAGCGCGCTCAAGTCCCAAAAGGCGTATTCCACTTATCGATCGCCCTTGCTGTCGATTGCCGCCTGTACAGCTACATCGTGCGGAACGTTCGGTTTAGGCAGCTTCCAGAAGGCGTCCCAGTCCATTTCCTCTGCTTCGAGGATGAGCTGGCCGGTCGCGACCAAATAAGCATCTCCAGGGTCGAGATCGGCAGGCAGGTCGATTGGCACGATCTTCGCTATGGGTCTTTTGCGGTCCAGCACCACCACCTCTTCGCCGGAGCGGACGTAGCGTAGCTGGGCGCTGAGCTGATTCTTCAATGCGCCAATGTTCACGGCTCTCATGGCTCCAGCTTACTCCGACTTGGCCAATTTGGCCAGGTTTGCCGAGAGCCCTGTTTGGCCAACAAAAAAGGCGAGTCTAATTGACGATTTTGGAGCCTGGATCAGTTCTGGACCCGCAGCTTGTAGGCCCACTCTCGCCAAACGCCGCAGACATAATCCCCATCGTCGCGGCAAGCCAAGGAATGACCTCTGCGCAGATTTCGTCCGCTAGCTTCGGCGATGTAAGGTTCTTTGAAGTCAAGAAGACCGGAACCCCATCATCGCGAAGAACGATGTTCCACCGTGCGCTGAATGGGTCGCCATGCGTTGCGCTATTCAGATCGTGAGTGAAACCTTTCAAAGAGTCAAACCTTTCGCTCAGAAGGTGCTCATTTAGGTACTCGATCATTTGCTGAAGCTTGGGGCGCTTTTTGTAGTCCCAACCGTCATCCCAGATTTCCAGGCCGGCGGGGTTCTTGAACAAATAGAGGATTGTGACCGCGCGTTCCGTCAATGGGCGCACCAATACCTTTGCGCCAAACAAATAGCCTTGACGGATGAGCTCCCGAATTGAAAGAGAGAGTGAGATTGTTTGCGGAACCAGTATGCAGAGCGCCCTTTGAAGGCTCGACAACTCGTGACCGTGTGACGCTGGGGCGGTCTTGGAGTTGAGTTCCATGCAAGAACAAATAAGCTTGTCGAACACGAACAATGTCTCAAGCCCCAAGTAGGGCTCGTCATCCGGGGTAAATACCGGCACTGACATTTTCTTTTCATGCATGGTCCGAGTATATTCCGCGGTCTACCTATGAATCGCCCACCACCGCCAACGGTTTCTCCCGATCCGTCCTCAGCGTAGGCACGGCGGCCAGCAGGCTCTTTGTGTATTCATGCGACGGCCGGGTCAGAAGCTGCATGCAATGCCCGCTCTCCACCACCTGCCCCCCGCGCATCACGGCCACGCGGCTCGCCACCTGGCCCACCACCGCCAGATCGTGCGAGATAAACAGCATGGCCAGGCCATACTCGCGCTTGAGCTCGCGGAGCAGCGCCAGAATCTGCGCTTGCACGGTGACGTCGAGCGCGGTGGTCGGCTCGTCGGCGATCAGCAATCGCGGGCGATTGATGAGCGCCATCGCGATGAGAATGCGCTGGCGCTGCCCGCCGGAAAACTGGTGCGGATAATCGCCGTAGCGGCGCGCCGCATCGGGAAGGCCCACCGACTCGAGCGCGGCGATGGCTCTTCGCTCCGCCTCTCTTCTCGTCCAAAACGAAGAGCGTGGAGCGCCGCTTTCGGCCACCTGGCGGCCGATCGACATGACCGGATTCAGCGCCGTCATGGGCTCCTGAAAAATCATCGCGATCTCGCGCCCACGCACCTCGCGCAAAGCGGAGTTCGGCAGTCGCAACAGGTCAATACTTGCTTCGCCGGCTTTGCCCCCGCTGTCGGCGAACTTCTTCTCGCCGGCTGTCGTCGGGCTGCGCGCCTCACCGCTCCGCCACAGAATTTGCCCTTCGATTCGCGCGATCGGCGGCAGCAGACCAAGAATGGCCAACGCCGTGGCGCTTTTGCCCGATCCCGATTCGCCCACCAGTCCCAGCACCTCTCCTTCGTCGACATGCAGGCTCACATCGCGCACCGCCTCGACCGCGCCAAAGCGCACGCGCAGATCGCGCATCTCCAGCAACGCGCCCATGCAGCCATCCTACGGGTTCAAGCCCGCTCCGCCTAATGGCCTGCGCCCAACGATTTCGTGACCGGGCCGCGGCTGTGTATAGTGAGTGGAACGCGGCCCATCCAGTTTTGCCGCCCATGCTTCGCCCAGCGGTGGATCGCCGTGCCGCTCCAAGCATTTTCAGAGACAATATAGTCCGTAGCCAGGATGCCGAGTCGACGCGACCCCAAGGAGCGGCGACCTTGCATCACGCGCGACCGGTCGCAGTATCTCTGAAAATGCCGTAAAGGACCATCATGACCGAATTGCAGGAGATTTCCAGCGCCCGCGGCGTTCTTGACCGCGCGGTGTCGCGGGCGTACAAACGGCTCGGCGCTTATCTGATGTTGGTCTACATCGTCGCCTTTCTCGACCGCGCCAACGTCGGCTACGCCAAGCAGGCCCTGCAGGCGTCGGTGGGCATCTCGGAGGCCGTTTACGCGCTGGGCGCCGGGATCTTCTTCATCAGCTACTCCCTGTGCGGATTTCCCAGCAACCTCATCCTGCACCGCATTGGCGCCAAAATCTGGATTTCGATCCTCGTCTTTTGCTGGGGCCTGGCTTCCATGGCCACCATGTTCGTCCATGGCGCCACGTCGTTTTACCTGTTGCGCCTGCTGGGCGGCATAGCGGAGGCAGGCTTCTTTCCCGGCTCGGTCCTGTATCTCACCTATTGGTTTCCCAACCGCATCCGCGGCGAGATTATGGGCTTTTTCTACCTTGGCGTTCCCTTGGCGCTGGTGGTGGGCGGCCCTTTATCTGGCGCGCTTCTCGACATGCACTCGCTCAGCCTGCAAGGTTGGCAGTGGATGTTTCTGGTGGAGGGATTCTTCGCCTTCGCCATGGGACTGACGTCCTTTTACTTTTTGGATAACAAGCCCGCCAACGCCAAATGGCTTCCGCCGGACGAAAAGCGCGCTCTCGAAGCTGCCCTTGCCGCTGAGGAGCACGCGCGCCGCTCTTCCGGCCCTGCAGACCTGCTCCCCATGCTGCGCGATCTGCGCGTGATGCGCTTTGTGCTGATCTATTTCCTGATCCAGATGAGCATCTACGCTACGGTCTTCTATCTGCCCGCGGAAGTCTCGGTCCTCATGCACAAATCCGTGGGCATCGAGGTGGGCATCGTCACGGCAATTCCGTGGATCTGCTCGACCGCGGCCACTTACTGGCTGCCCAAGTGGGGCGACCGGTTCAACAACCACCGCAACATGGCCGCGCTCACGCTTCTTGCCGGCGGTTTAGCCAGCTTCGCCTTTCCCACCGCGGGGCCGGTCGCCGGGCTGATTGCGCTCTCGATCACGGCTTCCAGTTTCGTCGCCGTTCAGCCGCTTTTCTGGACCTTGCCTACCGGCTACCTGGCCGATCGCGCCAAGGCCGGCGGTATCGCGCTCATCGGCATGGGCAACCTGGGAGGATTTTTCGCGCCCAACCTCAAGGTATGGGCCGACGATCTGTTTCATTCACCAAACGCGGGGTTATATGTGTTGGCCGCGATCACCGTGTTCAACTCCGCGCTCCTGGCGCTGACAAAGAAGAATGCGGCCACGGCGAAGCCGCAATAGAACGCGCGATGGTTGGCTCGCGACGAGCGTATAAGTCGCAAAAGGTTTGCAGGACGCTCCCGGCTGCGGCCGCCCTAGCGCCTGCCGCGGCGCACGCGGCTATTCTTTGAGCATTACCGTGATCTTGCGCGCGTCGCCGCCCTCTGAGGCGATGACGATCTCACCCGTAGCCCGTTTGCGAATGCTCTTGAACTTTTCGCCCCATTCCACCAGCACCAGCGCATCGGGCGTGAGCAGTTCGTCGAGGCCCAGCGTCTCCAGTTGCCGCTCGCCTTCGAGGCGATACACATCGAGATGGTAGAGCTTCACCGGCTTGCCGTTTTGCATCCCGTCGTACTCGTGCAGGAGCGTGAACGTCGGGCTGGTGACTTCGTCGGGCTCGGCGGCGTGAAGCGCCTCGGCAATGCCCTTCACCAGCGTGGTCTTGCCCGTGCCCAGCTCGCCGCGCAGCAGCAGAAACTGCGGCGGCTTGAGCAGACGCGCCAGTTTGCGGCCCACTTCAACGGTGTCCGCGCCGCTCCGCGTGGTGAACTCGTGAATTCTGCCTTCCGCAGGTGGCGCCGCTCCGGTCATCCCCGAACCTCTTGAGGGCCTTCTGCAGGCAATGCCCCCTGTAACCAAACATATCTGTTTGCGCCGTCTTTGCCAAAGTGAAATCCCTGGTGTCGAAATGCGCGCGCCAGATAGCGCAGCGTATCCGTAGCCAGCACCGTGTGCTCGTCGCTCTCGCGCACCGCGAAATCGGCGGCAAGGCCATGGAGATACACCGCGGCTTCCACGGCGCGCGCTACATCGCCGGGATGTTGCGCCATGAGCCCGGCAATGATCCCCGTGAGCAGATCGCCGCTGCCGCCCTTGGCCATCCCCGGGTTGCCGCTGGTGTTGACGGCCACGCGGCCATCGGGATACGCAATGAGGGTGCGCGCGCCTTTGAGCACCAGCGTTACGCCCACGCGCTGCGCAAAGCCGCGCGCTGTTTCCAGGCGATTCGTCTGCACTTCCGCCACCGAGACGCCGGCCAGCCGCGCCATCTCGCCCGGGTGCGGCGTGAGTACGAATGTACGCCCATTGGCCAGCTTGGCCAGCAACACCGGCTTGGCGGCCAGGATATTCAGCCCATCGGCGTCAATCACCGCAGGCATCTGCGTGGCCGAGAGCAATCCGGTGACGAATTTCACCGTTTCCGGAGCTTGCCCCAACCCCGGCCCAATGGCGAGCACGGTTTTGCCGGCGGTCAGCGCGGCCATACGCTCCGGGGCGAGATCTTCCGAGGAAATCGCGCCTGCGGGTGTCGCGGCCAGCGGCCAGGTCATCAACTCGGGCACAAAAGCAGCCACAGGCGCCAGCGCGGGCGCAGGAACCGCGGCCGTCACCAGGCCCGCGCCGGCGCGCAACGCCGCCAAAGCAGTCATCGCCGGCGCGCCCGCCTTGCCGCCCGCCGCGCCAAAGCTTCCGCCCACCACCAGCACGTGCCCAAAATTTCCTTTGTTCGAAGCCATCGCGCGCGGCGTCTGCGCCAGAGCCAGCGACGAGCCTGCCCATTCGACGCCCAGCGCGGAAACAATGGCCGCATCGGGTGAGCCGATGGGCGCCACCACGATGGGCTGTTCCCATCCGCGCGTCAACTGTCCGAAGACGTGCGCCGGCTTGGGCGCGGTGAAAGTCACGACGCCGTCAGCGGGAAACACCGGGCCCTCGACAGTAGCGGCGGTTCCGTCGGCAGGCCAACCGGAAGGCAAGTCCACAGCCAGAACCGGCGCCGAACTCGGCCGCATCCATTCGAGCGCGGCCAGCGCCAAACCCTTGAGCGGCGGCTTGAATCCCGTGCCGAGCAGTGCGTCGACAATCAGATCGGCCCCCAGCGCGTCTTTATGCCGTTCCAGTTCCTGCGCCGTGGTCACCGCATATACGCGGCCGTGCATGGGGCTGGTCAATTCGTTCCACGCCACGCCGGCATCCCCCTTCAAAATCCCCGCGGAGCCGATAAGCAGGGTGGTCACGTCCAGCCCGTCCCGGGCCAGCAGGCGCGCCGCCATCATGCCGTCGCCGCCATTGTTGCCGCGGCCGCACAGCACCGTCACCCGCCGCGCACGCGGAAACTGCCAACGCGCCAGCCCCGCCACCGCCGCAGAGGCCGCCCGCATGAGATCAATGGACGGAACACCAAATCTCTCGGTCGTCGCGCGATCGCAGGCCTGCATCTCGGCAGCGGAGAGGACGTGCATCGCATTCATGGTACTAGAGCGAACTCCCCATGGCCGGTAATGCCCAACGAGGCCCCGCTCCAACCCGTGAATGGCAACATTCAACCGCGGCTCACAACCGTACAATGAATAGGATTGGCCGCAAAAGCCAGCTTGCGCTGCGCAGTTGCCTGTCGGGCGTCAGCGGCCCATGGCGGTTTGGATCAGGAGCCACGCGTTGAGCCCGGCGATGAGCACAGCCGTGAACCAGGCCAACGCCTTCATCCCGCGGCTATTCACAAACTCGCCCATCTTGGCGCGGTCGCTGGTGAAGATCACTAGAGGAACGACCGCAAAGCTCAACTGCAGCGAGAGAATCACCTGGCTGAGGATAAGCAGCTTCTCGGTTCCCCGCTCGCCGGCCACAGCGACCACGATAATGGTGGGAATGATGGCCAGCGAACGCGTCACCAGCCTGCGCAACCACGGCGAGAGGCGGATGTGGATGAATCCCTCCATCACCACCTGTCCGGCCAGCGTGCCCGTGATCGAGGAGTTCTGGCCGCTGGCCAGCAGGGCTACCGCGAAAAGCGTGCTGGCTCCGGCCGCGCCCACCAGCGGGCTCAGCATCTTAAAGGCGTCTTGAATCGCCGCCACGTCGAAATAGCCGCCGCGGTGAAACACCGCCGAGGCGACGATGAGAATGGCCGCATTCACAAACAAGGCAATGGTGAGCGCGAGGGCCGAGTCGACATTGGCCATGTGTAAGGCCTCGCGCTTGCCTTCCGGCGTGCGCTTATAGTTCCGGCTTTGCACAATGGACGAGTGCAAATAGAGATTGTGCGGCATCACCGTGGCGCCCAGAATCCCGATGGCGATGTAGAGCATGTCGGGATTAGTGACGATGGCCGGCGCGGGGATCACCAGGTTGCGCAACACCGGCCAATATTCGGGTCGGGAGAGAAACATCTGCAGGCCGAACATGGCGATGATCGTGCCGATGAGCGTAATCACCACCCCCTCCACGTAGCGGAACCCCCAGCGCTGCAGCAAGAGAATCACCAGCACGTCGACCGCGGTGATGAGCACGCCGTAAAAAAGCGGAATGTGAAAGAGGAGCAGTAGCGCAATGGCCGAGCCGATCACTTCGGCCAGGTCGCAGGCGGCAATGGCGATCTCCGCCAGCACCCACAGCGCAAAACTTGCCTTGGGGCCGTAGTTCTCGTGGCAAAGTTGGGCCAGGTCGCGATCCGTGGCCAAGCCCAGCTTCAGGCTCAGGCTCTGCAACAAAATCGCCATCAGGTTCGAGGCCATGATGACGAACAGCAGCGTGTAGCCGAAACGCGAGCCGCCCGCGATGTCGGTGGCCCAGTTGCCCGGGTCCATGTAGCCCACTGAAATCAGGAATCCAGGGCCCAGAAACCCCAGCAGCCGGCGCCAATAGAGCGGCGAGCGCGAGATGCGGACGCTCGCATGAACCTCGGGAAGCGATGGTTCGGCGAGCACAACACGGCTGACGACTTCAGTAGACATGCTTTCTTTGAGCGAGAGACAGGCGTTACGCCCCTCAAACTCTAGTATGCCACAACTTCTTAACTGAGGTTAAGAAAATTTACATATGTGAATTTACAATGAAGATTTTTGGACCTCGGCCAGTCCGCTGACCACTCTGATTTCTAATCTGATTCTCTGCATCCGGACGCTTCCTCGGCTGCAAAGATAGGCCGTCATCCGCCAGCGGCCTTTTGGCCGCCGGCGAACGTTCGGTGACGTAGGTTGGGGGAGGGTGATTGCGTCAGAATCGGCTGGTCCTTGCTCGCCTTGCCGCGCCTGGTTCCTTCCGAACGGCTGCCCTGAAGTCGCCCGCAATCGCGGCTCTCTCGAACCGGTTCGAACCCTGCGCGTCATCGGGCGAGTAGAGACCAGCGCACGCCTAACTGAGATGGTCCGGATTTCGCCGAGGTTGCACTCCATTTCAGGGGCAAGCGGAGAACTTTAGTAATGCGCGAAGCCCTAAGGCCCGTTTTGAGCGCCGCAAAGAGGCGCCTCAATATCCAGCCGCCTTGCCGAAATGGCTGCGATGGTCCTGGCCGGCCGCAAGCTCCCCCGTCTTCGCATCGATGGCAATGCACTCGCCGTCGGACCAGTGCCCCTTTTCGAGTTCCAGTGAGTAGCCCATGGCGCGCAGAGCGGCGACGGTTTGCGGCGCGAAGCCGGGCTCGAGATAGAGCTTGTCGGGCAGGTACTGATGGTGAAAGCGCGGAGCGTCGACGGCTTGCTGGATATTCAGGCCGCCCTCGGCCGCCGAAAGAAAAATATTGGCCACAGTTGTGATGATGCGCGCGCCGCCCGGCGAGCCGAGGACGAAGCGCAGTTTGCCGTCTTCGAGGACGATGGTAGGCGCCATTGAACTCAAGGGGCGCTTGCTGGGCGCGATGGCGTTGGCCGGTCCTTGGATCAGCCCGTAGAGATTGGGCGCGCCCAGTTTGGCGGCAAAGTCGTCCATCTCGTCATTGAGCAGAAAACCCAGTGATCCGGCAGTGACGTGGGAGCCAAAGCTGTCGTTGAGCGTGGTGGTGACGGCCACCGCGTCGCCTTCGCTGTCGACCACCGAGTAGTGCGTGGTGTCGGGAGATTCGGGCCGCCGGTGACCGGCGGTCGTGGGCGGGGACGGCAGAAAGCCCGGCGGCCGCACCAGCGCCGCGCTGGGCGTGGCCCGATCGGGGGCGATTCCGGCGCGCCAAGCGGCCGCGTATGGCTTGGCGATGAGCTCGGCTACGGGAATACGGTTGTAGTCCGGATCGCCCAGGTAATCGGAGCGGTCCATGTAGGCGCGGCGAAACGCTTCCACGATCAGATGCATGGACTGCGGGGTGCGATCGCCGAGCTTGGCCAGATCGTAGCCTTCAAGAATCTTGAGCGCGCTCACCAGCACGATTCCGCCCGAGGAGGGCGGCGGCGCGCTGAGAATCGTGTAGTGGTGAAAGCTGCCCACGATGGGCGCGCGCTCCACCACGCGATATTGCGCCAGATCCTGGAGGCTGACGAGCGCGCCGCCCTTCTTCAGATCGGCCACAAGCTCGCGCGCCATCCGGCCGCGATAAAAATCCTCCGGGTCGGCGGCGATACGCTCCAGGGTGCGGGCCAGCTCCGGCTGGCGAAACCTCTCGCCCGCTTGGTAAAGCTGGCCCTCGCGCTGGAA
>JASHTU010000610.1 GCA_030040395.1 Acidobacteriaceae bacterium | reverse complement strand
TATCGCAGAAGCGGCAAATGGCGGAAGCGCGATCGGCTTCGCGCCCGGACCATAGATTGCACCCCGCAAACCGGCAGAAGACCGCCGCGCGCCCCGTCTGCGCTCCCTCGCCCTGGAGGGTATAAAAGATTTCCTTGACGGCGTAGGTCATAAAGGCAGCTTTCAGCTTCTAGCTCGTAGCTGCCAGCCTCCAGCTTCCAGCTCCTGGCTTCTAGCTGACTGCGGCAGAGCCTTGGCCGTCAACCCGGCAGGTAGAGAGTTCCGCGAAGCGGGGGCTTTTCCCGGCTCTTCGGCGCAGAGAGAGACCCGGCTCTGGCGCACAGAAAGACGCTGACCGCCGTATCGGTGTCTGCGGGACCGCGGGGCGCGTTGCGCCGGAATCGCGTCAGTCGTTGTAATTGAGGCTTTCAAGGCCGAGATAGACGGCCCCGGAGCCCAGCTCTTCTTCAATACGCAGCAACTGGTTGTATTTGGCAATGCGGTCGGTGCGGCTTACGGAGCCGGTCTTGATTTGGCCGACGCCGGTGGCTACGGCGAGGTCGGCGATGAAGGTGTCTTCAGTTTCGCCGGAGCGGTGGGAGATGACGGAGGTGTAGCCATAGCGGCGGGCGAGGTCGATGGCCTCCAGGGTCTCGGTGACTGTGCCGATCTGGTTGAGCTTGATGAGGATGGAGTTGGCCACGCCCTCCTCGATGCCGCGCTGCAGGCGCTTGATGTTGGTGACGAAGATGTCGTCGCCCACCAACTGAACGCGGCTGCCGAGTTGGTCAGTGAGGGTGCGCCACCCCTCCCAGTCATCCTCGGCGAGGCCGTCTTCGAGGGACACGATGGGATACTGGCGGGTCCAGTTGTCGTAGAAGCTGACCATCTCCGCGCTGGTGAGCTCGCGCTTGTCGCTCTTTTTGAAGACATAGCGGTTCTTTTCCTGGTCGTAGAACTCGCTGGAGGCGGGATCGAGGGCGATGGCGATCTGCTCGCCAGTCTTGTAGCCGGCCTGCTCGATGGCTTCGAGAATGACCTCGATGGCTTCAGTATTGGATTTGAGGGAGGGCGCGAATCCGCCTTCGTCGCCGACGGCGGTGTTATAGCCTTTCTTTTTGAGCACGCTCTTAAGGGTGTGGAAGGTTTCGGCGGCCCAGCGCAGCGCCTCGCTGAACGAAGAAGCACCCACGGGCATAATCATGAACTCCTGAAAGTCGACGTTGTTGTCGGCGTGGGCGCCGCCGTTCAACACGTTGAGCATGGGGGTGGGCAGCACACAGGCGTTGACGCCGCCGAGATAGCGATAGAGAGGAATCTCGAGAGTTTGCGCCACGGCGCGGGCCGCGGCCATGGAGACGGCAAGAATGGCGTTGGCGCCCAGCTTGCTCTTGTTGGGCGAGCCGTCGAGCGCGTTCATGGTCTGATCGATGAGGCGCTGGTTGCCCGCATCCATGCCTTCGAGTTCGGGCGCGATCACGCTTTCCACGTTGGCCACGGCCTGGAGCACGCCTTTGCCCAGATAATGGCTTTTATCGCCATCGCGCAACTCGACGGCCTCATGCTCGCCGGTGGACGCGCCGGAAGGCACAATGGCGCGGCCCAGGGCTCCGCTTTCTAAAATCACGTCCGCTTCCACGGTCGGGTTGCCGCGCGAATCGAGAACTTCACGGGCACGAATGGAAACAATCTCAGTCATATCGCTCCTCAGAATGCGGTGCAGCAGCCGGGCATTGAGTGGTTGTGGCAATCGGGAACGGCGATCCAGGGCAAGGGCTTCTCCGGCGGCAGTGTGAATGGTGCTCAGAAGCTCCTGCAAGGCTGGAATCTCCTTTCCGTCCAGCGGAAGAGGTGGTTGCAATACCGTACGGATTCTAGCAAATGGGGCATTGGGATACGGTGCGGTGACGGTCACAGGCGGCAAATGCGCGAGGCGCCCGGGAGGGTAACGCTTTTGATTCGTAGCGCGGGAGGTACAGATTTGGCGCGGTGAGAATCCCGGCCGGTGCGGGGGCGCTACGCTTAATTTGGATGAGTGGACGCGTTCGGGGCCCTCGAGGTTCGGCCGCGCACGACTTTTCTCTCCGCCCCGGGTCTAAAACGGCGGTAGCTGTTCACTTGTCGAAGGAGGCCGAGGTGAAGCAGTCTGTTTTTGTGTGCGCCTTGCTGTTGGCTACTGCTGCCGCATTGGGAGCGCAACAGGCGAGCCAGTCCAGCAATCCCTACGCGGGAGTCTCGAATCCTCCTCCTGACAGCACCATCACCACACCCGCTCCGCAGCCGCCGCCGAAGCCGTCGCCCGCCAAGCTTGCTGTGCAACCAGCCGCGATGCAGCCCCCGGCCGCGGCGACGCCGGCAGGGACGGAGGCCGCGCCCGATTATGCGGAGCCGGACACGGACGACGGCATTGTGCGGGTGGCGCCGGAAACGCAGGCGCCTGCGCAACCAGCTCTGAACCCACGCGAGGAGGCGAGCGACCCCGACGGCGACATCGTGCACCCCGCGCCGCTGCCACCCGGAGAGTTGGGGGAGGGAAGCACGATTCGGGTGCGTTTGCTGGAAGGACTTTCCACCAGCTTCAACCGGAGCGGGGACACGTTTCGCGCCCGCGTGGCCTCAGACGTGTTTCGCGGCAATGAGGTGCTGATCCCCACCGGGGCCGAGATTGACGGCACGGTGGAACATGTTTCCACGGGCCACGCGGGCGGCCACGGCTCGATGTATCTGCGGCCGGACACGGTGATTCTGCCCAACGGATCGCGCTTCCATTTGTATGCGCAATTGACCGGTGCGCCCGGTTCGCGCACGCGGGTGAACAATGAGGGCGCGGTGACGCCGGGTTCGCGCGCAAAGAAAGAGGAGATCGAGTATGGCGGCGCGGTGGGCACGGGGGTGATTGCCGGGGCGGTGCTGGGCGGGCCGGTGGGGGCGTTGGCGGGCTCGCTGGTGGGCGCGGGCGCGGTGACGGTTCACCTGGTCATGGACCATCCCCAAGCCACGCTGGAGACGGGGACGGTGCTGTTGTTCACGCTGATGGAGCCCTTGAACCTGGAGCCGGTGAATCCGGCGGCGAGCGCCGCGGCGAGTGCGGTGACGGAGCCTGCGGCGAATCCCGACGCGGATTCCGGCGAAGCGGGAGACGCTGGGCCCCACTAGGGCCTGTCAACACTATTGGGGTGGATGGCGTTGCGAGCCAAAATCGGGCCAGACGAGGCCGAGCCCGAAGGCTTTGGCGGCTCCAAGGTCGAGGACGAGAACGAAGTATGGCCCGATTTTGGCCGCAACCCGAAGGGACGGGGCCGATTTTCCCGATTTCGTTGTCGCTCGTCGCTAGCAGACACCCGGTATGCGTCGCTCCTCGCTCCTAGAACTCGGAAAAATCGGCTCCCGTCGCCGCCATCCCAATAGTGTTAACAGGCCCTAGAGCCTTTTAGCGGCTGCAGCGCATGCTCGTCAGCTCGCGCAATCCTGCATCTTCTGAGTGTTACTCCGCCTCGCTCGCCTACGAGAGCCAATTACCGGCACAAAAACACTTAGGACATGTTCACACTCCCGGTACGGTGGCGCTCCACCCCAGCCGTGTGAACAGGTCCTTGTGCCTCTATCGGCTACCCGCC
>JASHTU010000609.1 GCA_030040395.1 Acidobacteriaceae bacterium | reverse complement strand
TCTGGAAACGATGGTGCGGATGAGTCCTCTGCAACGCTATTCGCTCGAAGTCCTGCCTCCGGACGACGAGACCGCGCTGCTGGGCGCGGGCGTAAGCGCGATCCGGGCGCTGGCGCAGTGAGAATGCAGGGAATGGGGATCAGGGGTCGGCGATCAGGGCTCTACTGACCGGCGAGTTCTTTGCCTAATTCCTGCATAGGCAGGTTCCGGAAAGGCGGTCGTGCCAGCTCAGGCTTTCGTCGTCGAACAGAACCCAAGCCAAACCCAGGCCTACCGGCGCCAGCGATAAGACGAGCGACGCCAGCCGGCGGACGCGCCGCCTTCGTGTGGGGATTTGGCCGTCGAGGGTGCGCAAACGGATGCGTGCGTACCGCATGCCTGGCGTGGCCCGGGCGAGCGTGAAGAAGAGAGCGTAATACAGGAACCCGACCGCGACGAGCGCCAAAGCCGCGCCCAGGGAGGCTTGGCGCATGGCGGGCAGTTCGCGCGCGTTGGAGGCGGCAAAGGCCGCGGCGGCCAGACAAGCCCCGGTGATCAGCGCGCCGTCCACCACCGCCGCCATCAGGCGCAAATGAAAAGGAGCCGACTCGGGCCGCGCCACCGCTTCAGGCTCGGGCGCGGCCTCGCCGATCAACGCCGGAGCCGGTGCGGCGGCTGCTTCGGCCAAGGGCGTGCCCACCTCGTCCTCCGGTTGCGCCTCCAGCTCGATGTCCGACCATTGCGGCCCCGTCCACTCCGGGGCAGCCGCGCAAACCTTGTTTTCTAACGGCTCAAGGGAGATAGCGCCCGGATCGACCTCGAAGATGCTTAACTGCACGCCGGATTCCGCTGCGGCGTACGGGCCCTCGGCCAGCCGTGGGCGCATTTTGCGGGTGGCCACCAACTCGCGGGGAAACTCGATCAGATTGGCGTGAATGGGCTGCGCCGGCTCGACAGCCTCGATCTCCTCCGGCTCCAGTTCCAAGGCGTCGGCGGCCTGGGACGGGCCCTGTTCAAAGTTCATTTCAAAAACCGCCGGACCGTGCGCCGCGCGGACCGCCGCAGGCGTGGCCGGCCGGGGCGGCAACTCAGGCTCCCAGCGAACGGACAACGCCGGCGGTTCAGCCTTCACCGCCGCGGGGGTGTCGGCAACGGTCACGGGCCGGGCCGCTTCGAGGCTCAGGTTCATTTCCGGCGGCGACAATTCCTCGCGATGAGGAAACCCGCCGAAAAATGGCTCAGCGGCGGTGGCGTCCGCGGACGCTGAGGCCTCAATACCCTCGAGCACGGATCGCGCGGCGTCCCTGGCCTTCAGAGCGGCCTGGGAGGCAGCCTCGGCAGCGCGCAGGGCGGCGCGCGCCTCGCCAGCCAGCATCTCGCTATAACTGGGGGCCTGGGAGTAGCGCGCAGCCACGCGGGCCGCGGCTTCCATAGCCCGGCGGCTGGCGCCGTGCTGGGATTCGGCGGGCATTTTCGGCTCCGCCGCCGAATAGCCCTTGCGGTCGCGATGTTCGGCGACGCGCCGGTTCACTTCCTGTTTCCACGAAGACGAGAGTTTGACCGGACTGACGGATGTGCTCAAGGCTGCTGTGTCCCTTCTCCACCCGGGGCCGAACCTCAAATCAATCCAGCCCCATCTTCATCCCCGCATCCTTCGGGAAACGCAGCCCGAAGATCGCGGAGATGGTTCACACATTGAGGAGGAGTTGTCGCGGAGAAAAGCAGGCGCGCCCGCAGCGGACCGCCTCTGCGGACGAAGCATTCAACCGGCTTTTACTTGGCGCCAGAGCGGCGCGGAGCGCTTCCCTCCAAGCCTGCTTTGCTATGCTGAGCCTTAAACGAGACTTGGCTTGGGATGCGTCCTCGTACCTTAGTATTTATCACGCTCCTGGTTCTCTGTCACCTGCAAGTTGACGGACAGGCGTTGACCAATGGGTTACCTCTAATCCGGAGCGAGCCCGCCGCCCAGCCCGCCGCAGATCCAACCGGAGTTGAACTTTTGCCTTCTTCCCCGCTTCCCGACGATCCCGGCCAGGAACTTTTGCCCCTTGCAAGACCGGAACCCGCCCCTGCCTCCGGAACGCCCATCGAGTGGGAAGCGGAAAACCAGACCTGGATCGGCAACACCGTCACGCTGACGGGAAAGGTGGTCTTCCACTATCGTGACTACGTTCTTACCGCCGACGAGGTAACTTACAACCGCGCCACCACCGAACTCGAAGGCGACCACATCCAAGTCACGGGCGGCCCGGAGGACGTGCTGATCGACGCCTCGCACGGTGAAATGCGCCTGGACGCGCACACCGCGCGTTTCTACGACGTGCACGGATCGCAGGGAGTGAGAATGCTGGGCCACACCGTGGTCTACTCCACGCCGAACCCGCTCCTGTTTTCAGGACGAGTGCTGATCCAGACCGGCGAAGGCGGCTACAAACTCATCGATGGGGAGATCACCAATTGCCGCCTTCCCCACCCCGATTGGCGGATTCTGTCCCATGCCATCGCCCTTGCCAACGGCACGGCGTCCACGTCCAACTCGGTCTTCGAGTTTCTTGATGTGCCGGTTTTCTACCTGCCATACCTGCGCCATGCCGCAGCCGCGGGCGGCCGCACCAGCGGCTTCCTTATCCCGGTCATCAGCAACGGATCGTCGATCCGCGGCTACACCTTCGGCGAGCAAGTGTACTGGGCCATCAGCCGCAGCATGGATATGGTTCTCGGCTCGGAGTATTTCAGCAAGCGCGGCTGGGCGCCCAATGGCGATTTCCGTTACAACGGGCCGGGCCTCGACCACCTCATCGCGCGCTGGAACGCGCTGCTCGATCGCGGCATCGAGGAATCCACGTCTTCCGGGACTCAGCTTGTAAATCAGGGTGGAACCGACATCGTCGCCGAGGGAAGCAAGAACCTTTCCGCCTACACCCGCGTGGCCGGAACCACGGAGTATCTTTCCAGCTACGTCTACCGGTTGGTCTTCAACGACAACTACACGCAGGCCACCAGCTCCCAGGTGAGCAGCGACGTGGCCTTCACCCACGCCAGAAACGGCCGTATTCCCTCGGCGTCTCTGGACCGCTTTCAGACCTTTGCCAGCACCACCAACGGCGACGAAGTGCGGATTCTCCACCTACCCAATTTGCGTTATGACCTGCTCGACAAGCCTCTGGCCGGCTCGCGCGTCTACTGGGGACTGGCCTCGTCCCTCGATTACCTCAGCCGCTCAGAACCGGACTTCCACGCCCGCAACGTGGCCCGCTTCGACTTCTACCCCCACCTCGCGCTGCCGCTCGAGGCCGGCGGCTGGAACCTGCTTGCCGATGCCGCGTTGCGCGACACCTCCTACACCATCAGCCAGTATCCCGACCTGACCGGCGCCAACGGCGGCGTTCCCACCATCAGCCACGATCCTCTTCACCGCCGCGACGTCGAGGCTTCGGTCGACCTCCGTCCTCCGGCGTTGGAGCGCGATTTTGTGCTGCCGTGGGGGAACCGGGAGCTGCGCCACGTCATCGAGCCGGAGCTGACCTACAGGTATGTCACCGGCATCGGGCCGTCGGCGCGCAACGCCCTGCTCTTCGACACCACGGATATCGCCACTGACACGAACGAGGCCGGCTACTCGCTTACCCAGCGATTGTTCCTGCGATCCCAGGGCGAAGTCCCGTGCGACCCGGATGCACCCCAAGCCGGCCTCTGCCCCGCGCAGCCCCGCGAGTGGGCTACGTGGCAGCTTGCGCAGGAGTTCTTCATCGATCCCAACTTCGGCGGGGCGCTCATCTCCGGCCGCCGAAACATCTTCGACTCCACACTGGATTTGACGGCCATCGCCTTTCTCACCTCGCCGCGCAACCTCTCGCCGCTCATCTCGCGCCTGCGCTTCGAGGCCATTGACAACCTGCGCATCGAGTGGGACTTCGATTACGATCCCAAGCGCGGACAAATGGACGCGGACAACCTCTACGCCGGCTATAGCTGGGGTCGCACCACCCTCGGCGTCGGCCACGCGCTGCTCAACGCCGTGGACGAAAACACGGGCGGAACCTCTCTGTCCACGCTCAAAAGCCAGCTCGTCAAGCCCTTCTTCGAGTTCGGCAAGCCCAGCGGCGAAGGGTTCGACCTGGCCGTCAACGGCGGCTACGATTTCGACGAGCACACCGTGCAATACGCCGGCGTGGAAGCCGTCTATAACTGGGACTGCTGCGGGCTGACCCTCGGCTACCGGCGCTTTCAGCTGGGCACGGTGGGCACGGTGAGCCGCGACGAAACGCAATGGCTGTATAGCTTTACGCTGGCCAATTTTGGCGTCGTCGGCGACATTCGGCGCGCCAATTCTGTCTTCCGCGACCCCATCCTTCCCCCTGTCTACTAAGGCCGCGCGCGATTCCTTTTCTCCCCAATGTGAGTCCATTGGACCAGGAGGGGAAAAATCCTGCTCGGACGGGGTTCGGCGATGACCCCGCTGGAGTATCCTTTCCTGAGAGGAAACCAACTTGCCGCATCTTCGTTTACTGGCGGGATTGCTGGCTATCGGCCTTGCCGTGGGCTGCAGAGCCCAAACCGAAGGGCCGTCAAACCTGCCGGCCCCGCTCCAGCGGCGCATTGAGGTCATGATCCGCGCCCAATACGATGTGCCTTCCGATGTGAATCTCACCATCGGGGCGCGCCAGCCCAGCCAATTCACCGGTTATGAAACGCTGCCCGTCGTCCTTTCCAAAGACGGCAAGACCCAGGAGCTCAGTTTCCTCATCTCAGCCGACGAAAAAAAGCTCCTTCACCTGAGCACCATCGATTTGACCAAGGATCCGGCCGCATCCCTCGATCTTTCCGGCCGCCCCATCCGCGGCAACCCCAACGCCAAAGTCACGGTCGTCAACTTCGATGACCTTGAGTGTCCGTTCTGCGCCCGCATGCACCAGGAGCTCTTTCCCGCCACCCTCGAGCGCTACAAGGACCAGGTCCGCTTTATTTACAAAGACGATCCGCTCACTGATCTGCACCCCTGGGCGATGCACGCCTCCGTGGACGCCAATTGCCTGGCCGACCAGAGCGGAACCGTGTACTGGACCTACGTCGATTACTTGCATGGGCACGGCGATGAGATTACCGGGCCCGACCGCAATCTGCAGAAGAGCTTCGCGGCCCTAGACCGGATCGCGCGCCAGGAGGGTACAGTCGGCAAGCTTGACGACGCGAAGCTGAACGCCTGCATCGCCAAGCAGGATGAGACCAGAATTCGCGCCTCGTTGAAAGAGGCCGAGGCGCTGGGTCTGGATGGCACGCCCGAGCTGTTCGTCAACGGCGAACGGATCAACGGCGCCGTGCCCGAGGATCAGCTCTGGTCGGTGATCGACCGGGCGCTCCGCGCACAGGGAGAAACGCCTCCGCCCATGCCGCCGCCTGCGTCGCCCGCGCCCGGCAAGCCGGCGGCGGGGGCAGCCGGCGCCGGGGGAAATTAGCGCCTGGCGTTTACCACTTGACGCCGCGCGTGGATTTATCCTTGAATGCCGGGGCCTTTCGAGACTCTCAAAGCGGGGACAGTTGGCGGCTGTTGGTCGCACGCGGCTATCGGGGGCGCGCAACCGCTTTTTGCGGAAATATCAGGCGTCGGGGCGCGGCTCAGGTTGCGCCGCAACAAGAACCAAGTGGGCGCTCGGCGTTGGCGCCGAGGGGCGAGTCCCGTCAAACTGACCCACGGCTCACAGGAGAGATCGCATTGCACGTTGAATCATCGACCCGGGCGCGTTCTAGTTTCGCCGTCCTTCTTCTTTTGAGTTTTGGAGTTCTCATGCCGGTCGCCGGCTGCCGCCGCGCCCCGGGCGCGGATGTGGTGGCCACGGTCAACGGCAAGCAGATTCTCCGCTCCGACCTGGACCGCTATTATGAGGCCAGTCTCGGCGAAAACGCGCAAAAACCCTCGCCGGTCGAAGCCGACATCCGCCGCTTGCAGCTTCTTCACCAGATGATTCAAGACGAGATTCTGCAGCAGCAGGCGGCCAAGGAAAACCTGACCGCAACCGATGAGGACGTCAACGCCCGGCTCACCGAGATCAAAGCTCCCTACACGCAGGACGAGTTCTACAACCAGCTCAAACAGCGCAACCTCACTCTCGACGACTTCAAGCGCCAACTGCGGCGTACTCTGACCACCAACAAGCTGTTGAACAAAGAGATCGAGTCGCGCATCAACATCACGGACGCGCAGATTACGGCCTACTACAACCAGCACAAGGCGGAGTTCGACTTTGTCGAGCCCCAGTACCACCTGGCGCAGATTGCCGTCACCACCTCGCCCTCGCGGCAGCCCGGCAACCTGAGTAACAAAGCCACCGGCGCGGCGGACGCCAAGAAGAAAATTGAGGCGCTGCACACTCGCCTGGAAAGCGGCGAGGACTTCGGCACCTTGGCTATGAACTCCTCTGATGACCCCAACACCGCCTCAAACGGCGGCGATATGGGCTTTGTGGCCGAGTCGGCGCTGCGCGGCGACCCGGAAATCTACGCCGCGGTCAGCCAGTTGAAACCCGATCAGTTCACCGGCGTGCTGTCCCTTTACGACAGCCAGGGCCCCGGCCACAAGCTCACCGGATACGCCATTTTCAAGCTCATCGGGCGCGAACCGGCGGGCCAGCGCGAGCTGAGCGATCCGCGCGTGCAGCAAACTATCCACGGTCTGCTCCATGAGAGCGAGAAGCAACTGCTCCAGACCGCTTACTTCGAGATGTTGCAGGATCAGGCCAAGGTGCGCAACTACTACGCCGAACAGATCCTCAGGCAGGGCGCCCCATAGTCGTCTGATCAGGTTCTCGGCGCTTGAGAAGGGCGCTCGGGACTTCCACCGACGTGCGCGCCGTTGTTTCTTGACCCTGAACTGGCGCGGACTCGCCCGTGCCTCACTGAAGGGAACAAACAGGACAAGCAGCCGTATGGTAATAGAAGAGGAGGTCTTTGCCCGTGACATTCAACGTGTATGCCGCGATCGCCGATTGCTGGAAAGTTCTGGCCGCCGTTTGGTTGATCGGCATCGCCTTCACCAAGCCCGCCGTGCGCAAGCAATCCGCGGGCTCGCGGCTTTTGTACTACGGGCTGGCGCTTACCGGGGGCCTGCTCATCTGGGGATACCCCTTTCCCAGGGACTGGCTGGCGGCGCGCTTCGCACCCCACACGCAATCGGTCGCATTCGTGGGGCTCGCGCTCACCATCGCCGGATGCCTCTTCGCCGCTTGGGCGCGCATCACCCTGGGCGCCAATTGGAGCGGCCGCGCCACCGTGAAAGCCGGACACGAACTCATCGTCAAAGGCCCTTACGCGCTGGCGCGCCATCCCATCTACACGGGAATCCTTCTTGCCCTGGCCGGAACCGTCCTCGCCGTCGGACAGTGGCGTTGTGTCTTGGGCTTTCTCATCATCCTGCTCGCTTTTGGGGTTAAGATCAGCCAGGAAGAACGGCTGATGACCGAGACCTTCCCGCAGGCTTACCCGGAATATCGACGCCGCGTGAAGGCTCTCATCCCCGGCGTCTTCTAGGGTGTATTGCGCGTTCTCGGGGGTGGGAAAGTTGGCTCCGGCGCGAAGGCCTTTTCCGGGATTCCAGGTTGCGCGCCTGCCCGCAGTTTTGCCAAACTGACCATGGCTGTTCGCGATGGTCCTGCATTTCCTCATTCAAGGGCGTGTGCAAGGGGTTGGCTTTCGATGGTTCGTCCACCGCGAGGCCAGCGAACTCGGTCTGCGCGGCTGGGTGCGCAACACCGAAGAGGGCGATGTGGAAGTGGTGGCGACGGGAGATGCGGACGATCTGGGGGAATTGCGCGCCAGCCTGAAGTGCGGTCCCCGCGGCAGCCGCGTCGATCGCGTCATCGAACACATCCTTGCTGAAAGCGAAGCGGAAGAGCTCAGCGCCTTCCGCATCGATGGGGCGTGGTAAAACAGGGACCAGTGATCAGGGTTCAGGGATTCTGGGACCGGCGCAATCGAGATTCGACGACAGATGCCTTCCAAACCCGTGGCGCAGTTTCAATTCGACGCAAGCGTGCTCAGCCAGCTTGCCTGTCCTGCCTGCCTGGCGGAACTGCGCATCGACGATGCGCGCCTGGCGTGTACGCGCTGCTCACGCACTTACCCGATTGTGGACGGAATTCCGGTCCTGATTGCCGCCAGCGAGGGCGTCCGCCAAGACTCCTGATCCCTGATTCCGGTCTCTACTGAATTGCCGCGTCGGCGCCGGCTTCCTGGGCCGCTGCGCCGCGCCTCGGGCGGCTGGCGAACTCCTGCTCGATGCGCTCGTTGGCGCCCTCCCTGGCGAACTCGTGGGCCACGCGAATGCTGTTGTAAATGGCAACGTCGTTCGACGAGCCGTGGCCGATGATGCACACGCCGCGCACGCCCAACAAAGGCGCTCCGCCGTATTCGGTATAGTCCAGCCGCCGGCGGAAATCGTTAAACGCCCTCCGCGAAAGCAGCGCGCCCACCTGCGCCGTCACGGTGCGGGTCAGAGATTCGCGCAGCACGTCGCGCACAAAGCGGCCCACGCCTTCGCTGGTCTTCAGAGCCACGTTGCCCACAAAACCGTCGCATACAATCACGTCGGCGCGGCCGTTGAAAATGTCGCGGCCCTCCACATTGCCGATGAAATGAATGGGCAGCGCCTTGAGCAGCGGAATGGCCTCGCGAGTCAGCTCGTTGCCCTTGGTCTCTTCTTCTCCGATTGAGAGCAGCCCCACGCGCGGCTGGCGAATCTTCAGCACGCTGCGCGCGTACATCTCGCCCATCACCGCGAACTGCGCCAGGTTGTGCGCCTTGCAGTCCACGTTCGCGCCCACGTCCAGCAGCACGCACGGATTGCCTTTCGCTGTCGGCATGGGAGTGGCCAATGCCGGCCGGTCCACGCCGGGAAGCGCGCCCAGCACCATCTTCGCCGTCGCCATCGCGGCGCCGGTGTTGCCGGCGGTCACGAATCCCGCGGTCTTGCCCTCGCGCACCAACTTGAGGCCCACGCGCATCGAGCTGTCGCGCTTGGCGCGCACCGCGTGCGCGGCCTTCTCGTCCATCCCGATGCGCTCAGAAGCGTGATGAATCACGATCGGCAGGTCTTCGTTCTCAAGGTGCTCGTCGAGCAGGTCGCGCAGCTCCGGTTCCGGCCCCACCAAATGCACGCGCACGGGCATAGCTCGGCACGCGAGCATAGCTCCACGAATCTCCGGCTCAGGAGCCTTATCGGAGCCCACAGCGTCAAGCGCGATGTCGATGAGCATGAAGGCTCGGTTTACTTCTCAGCTTCCTTGACGTTCAGAACGGCGCGGCCTTTGTAAGCTCCGCACTTGGGACAGGCGCGATGGGGAAGTTTCTTCTCGTGGCAGTTGGGACACTCCGACAGGCCCGAGGCGGTCAGGAAATCGTGGGCGCGACGGTTGGCGGTGCGGCGCGTCGAATGGCGCCTCTTCGGATTCGGCATTGCAAATTCCTTTCCTCTTCTTCGCCGCTTCCCCGTTCTCCCACCGTCCCGGCAAAAAAAGCCTCGAGAATAGGGTGCGAACTGCATGGGCGCGGAGTTAAGCCGTGTTGCGGCCCTCCGGCGGCGGCGAAACACCTGTGGGGCTCGTGTTTCAGGACTTGATCCGGCTGCGCAGACCCGCCAGCGCCTCCCACCGAAGATCGCTGGGACCCTCGTCGCAGTTGCAGGGTTGGTTGTTGCGGTTGGCTCCGCAGCGCGGGCAAAGTCCCTTGCAGTCGGGCCTGCACAGGGTTCTGACCGGCAGGGCCAAAAGCACCTGCTCGCGCAGCACATCTTCAAGCCACAGACTGTCCTTCTGATAATAACCGATTTCGGTTTCGGGTGCGGTAATCGAGCGCTCGGGAACGCCGGCGTCGGCCCCCATGGGGCGGAAGATGAGATCGAATTCGGCGGTCAGAGGGATGCGGACGGGCTCGAGGCACCGCGCGCAGGGAACCTCAAAGGAACCTGTGTAGCCCCCTCGGAGGCGGATATCGGCGATGATTTCGCGGGCGGAACGATGTTCGTGCAGGATTTCCGCGCGGCCGGAGGCGCCAAGCTTCCCGGTCTGCTCCGCTTCAGAGCCCCAGTCGATCGCTCCCGGAGGTAGTTCCAGGTCGAATTCGACTGCCTCCCGTTCCAGCTCGCTCACTTTGAATTCCATGCTTTGAGCCTACGGCGCGGCGTCATACCCGTCAATTGGGACACCGCCCCGGCGCGCGGGTGGGGGTTCTACGATTGAGGCTCTCACCCCGATATGCCTGAGGCGCCGCAAGACCATAGTGCATTCTTGACAGCAGCCACCTTCCGCAATGCCACAAGGTCAAGATTTGAATCGAATATGCTCGATTCTCTACTCCACGTGGATCGTCGCGTGGAGCGGGGCGTCGGCCGAGGAAGAGCCGGCGAGGATGGTGTAATTGCCAGGGGCCATGACGAAGGCGTTCTTCTCCACGTCGAAGATGGACAGCGTGAGCCGGTTCATGGAAACGGTGACGGTCTTCGATTCGCCGGGAGCCAGAGTCACGCGCTCCCAGCCCACCAGGCGCTTATAAGTGTTTTCGCCGGTCGAGGCAGGCAGGACCGCGTAGACCTGCGCGACCTCGGCGCCGGCGCGCGAACCGGTGTCGCTCACCGTCAAGGTGGCCGTGCGCTGCGCGGCATCCACGCTGAGATCGGAGAAGGCAAAGGAGGTGTAGGAGAGACCGTAGCCGAACGCAAAGAGCGGAGTTTCGTGCTGCGACTCAAACCACTTGTAGCCAACGCGGGCGCCCTCGATGTTGTAGTCGACATCGAAGGGGGCCGGCTTGTGGTGAGAAGCGTTTTCGGGCAGGCCGCCGGGTTCGGTTTCGGTGATCAGGCCGGGAATCTGCGGGTGGGGAAGCTGCGCGTCGTCTTTGGCGAAGGTGATGGCGAGCCGGCCGGAAGGATCGACGTCGCCGAAGAGAATATCGGCGAGAGACTCCGCGCCGCCGATGCCGGGGAACCAAGCCTCGACGACGGCCTGAACCTGATTGACCCAAGGCATGGCGACGGGGCCGCCGCTCTCGATTACAACAATGGTGTGGGGGTTGGCTTTGGCGACGGCCTCGACCAGCGCGTCCTGATTGTCGGGCAACTCCATCGTGGGCCGGTCCATGCCTTCGCTCATCCACTGCGTCACGAAGACGATGGCAATCTGCGATTTCGCGGCGAGCGCAGCCGCGGACTGAACGTCGGCGCCTTCGTTGAATTGAATGTCGGCGCTGGGATCGTGCAGACGAATGTTGCGCTCCGGCGAGGATGGGAACCAGACGTGCTCCATCCAGTGCGCGGGGCCGGAATGCGGATCGACAGCGCCGCCGCCCGGGGCGTCCACCTGCGCGGAACCGCCGCCGGAGAGGACGGCGACATCGGCATGGCCGCCGATGAGGGCAATGGAGTGGACCTCGCCTGCGGAAAGCGGCAGGATTTGGTCCTCGTTGCGCAGCAGCACGATGCTCTCATCGGCGATGTGCTCGGCATCGCGGCGGCCGAGGAAGGGATTGACCTCCTCGGGCTGCGGCGGATTGTCGATAACGCCATTGGCGAACATGCTGCGCAGAACGCGATGGACGGCGTCGTTTAAGCGCGACACGGGGACCTGGCCATCTTCGATCGCCTTCTTGAGCGGCTCGCCGAAATAGATTGAGCCGGGCTGCTCCTGGTCGAGGCCGGACATGAAGGCGTGCACGGTGGAGTGGGCGCCGCCCCAGTCGGAGAGGACGAATCCCTGAAAGCTCCAGTCCTTTTTCAGCACCTGGTTGAGGAGATAGTCGTTTTGGCAGGACCAGTCGGGGCTGGCGTTGGGCGGCGTGACGCTGTCCTTGTTGTAGGAGCACATGACTCCGGCAGGATGCGCCATCTCGATGGCGATCTGGAACGCCAGGAGGTCGCTCTCGCGGGCGGCGCGCTGGGTAATTTCGGCGTTGAAGATGTTGCGGCCGGTTTCCTGGTCGTTAAAGGCGTAATGCTTGATGTCGCCCATTACCTGGTTGGACTGCACGCCTTTGGCGAGGTTGCCCACCATGACGCCGGCTAGCAGCGGATCCTCGCCGGCATACTCGAAGTTGCGGCCGTTGCGCGGGTCGCGGGCCAGATCGACGCCGCCGCCGATGGACATGTTATACCCGGTCTCGCGCAGCTCGCGGCCTATGACGTCGCCGAAGAGGAAGAAAGCTTTGGGATCCCAGCTGCACGCGGCGCCGAGCACGGAGGGCAGCAGGGTGGCGTAGCGGCTGCCGGACGCGGAGAGACGGACACCGACTGCGGAGTCAGCCATGTTGATGCCGGGAATGCCAAGGCGCGGGACAGTCTCCACAAATCCGGCGCCGCCCAGCGAGCCCTTGGGGATTTCAGCGTGTTCGCGGAGGCCGTTCCAGCCGGTGCCGTGGACAAAGTTGAGCTTTT
>JASHTU010000608.1 GCA_030040395.1 Acidobacteriaceae bacterium | reverse complement strand
TACGCCATGACCGGCTGGCGGATGGGCTACGGCGTGATGCGCGCCGATCTTGCGGCGCAGATGACGCGGCTGATGACGAACTCCAATTCGTGTACGGCGAGCTTCACCCAGATCGCCGGCATCGAGGCCCTGCGCGGCGATCAGTCGCCGGTAGATCGGATGCGGACGGAATTCGGGCGCCGGTGCGGGGCATTTGTGGAGAGACTGAACGGGATCAAGGGATTCAGCGCGCGAATGCCGAAAGGCGCGTTCTACGTCTTCGCCAACATCAGCGCAACGGGATGGGATTCCAAGCGCTTGGCCGACGCGCTGCTCGACGAGGCGGGTGTGGCCGCGCTTTCGGGAACTTCGTTCGGCAAATATGGCGAAGGCTTTCTGCGCTTCAGCGTGGCGAATTCCATGGAGAACCTCCTAGAGGCGCTCCATCGCATCGAAAAGTGGGCGCAGCGGAATGTGTAAGGCAATGCGCATCCTCTCCGCGCCGGCCGCGCGCGGGCATCGTTTCGATTTTTCGTGCTCGGCTGCGCACAGGCCGGCTTGCGGAGCCCCAACTCACGCTGGCTTAGATTCCGGCGTGGATTCGGATCTCGATTCAGAACCCGCCTCGGCGCGCAATTCGGGTCCTGCTTCGAAATCGGAGTCGCGCTCCGGCCCCAGCGGCAGCCGCACCGTGGCGCGCGCGCCCTCCCCGTCCTCGCGGTTAACAAGTCGAATCTCCCCGCCATGTGCGCGTGCAATCTGTTGCGCCAGCGCCAGGCCCACCCCGCTGCCGGCCGGCTTGGTGGTGTAAAAAGGCACAAAAAGGTTTTCCGCGTTGGCGATGCCGAGTCCGCGGTCTTCAACGATGAAATCAACATTCGATCCTGCCAGGCTCCAGGTGGCGCCTACCGGCTGCGAACCATTGGCCAGCGAGGCGTCGACCGCGTTCGCCAGGAGATTGATCAACATTTGCTCCAATTGATCGGGGTCGGCATTGAGGGTAATCGGCGGGCCGGGAACCAGGTGAATGGGCAGGCGCTGTTCAAGCAACACCACGCGCTCGAACAGTGGGCCCACCGCAACCGGCTGCAGGCGCGGCGGTGGTAACTGCGCCAGACGGCGGTAGGACTGCACAAAGCGGTGCAAGGCGTCGGCGCGGCTCTCCACCACCCCCAAGCCGCGGCGAAAATCGGCCATGGCAGCCGCATCGCCCAAACTCTCCACGCGCGCCAGAAGGCTGCCCGCAATCGATTTGATCGGCGCCAGCGAGTTCGAAAGCTCGTGGCCCAAGACGCGGATGAGCCGCTTCCATGCAGCTTGTTCCTCTTCGCGCAGCGGCTGGCTCACATCGGCCAGCAGTAGCAGCGTGTGCGGCGCCCCGTCCTGGCGGAAATGCGCTTTGCGCAGCAGCCAGCGTGCGGGGCTCCCGGCAAACGAGTGCGTCCATTGATCGGGCGCGTGGAGAAGCTCTTTGAGCCCCAGCTCGCGCGCCGAGCGGCCCAGAGACCGCCCCGAGGGCAAAGCCAGCAATCTCAGTCCGGCGTCGTTGACCAGCCGCAAGCGTTCTTGCCGGTCGAAGGCGAACAGGGGCGCGTTCATCACCTCCAGGATGCGCGCCAGCAGCGCCGTTGCCTCCAGCGAGCGCACGCGCTGCTTTTGCAGCAAGTCGGCGAGGATATTGACTTCGGCGGCCAGTTCGCCCAGCGCGTCGTGAGCGCCCGCCCCGCGCGCGCGGAACGAGTAATCGCCCTCGCGCAAGGAGGCGATCACGTTGGAGAGCGTTTGCAGGGGGCGGACGAGGCCTTCGATAAGGGAAGACGCAACCAGCGCCAGATAGATCGCCAGACCCGCGGCCACGAGCAGCGCGGCCACAAGGGCGAGCTGGCGTTGATAGAGAAAGATGGCGATGCAAATGAACGCGGGCAGCGTCAGCAGCAGGGAAAACAGCCACGCCCGGCGAATGGCCGAGCGCCGGCGGCGGCGTTTGACCCTCTCATAGGCCATACTTTTCAATGCGTCGGTAAAGCGCGGCGCGGCTCAAACCCAGCGCTTCAGCGGCTTGGGAGATGTTGCCCTCGCAGCGGCGCAGCACCTTGCGGATGAGGAGCGCCTCCACCTCGTCGATGCTCATGTTTTCAAAAGACGGCGCGGCTTGGCGAGTGGTCGCGATGGCCAGATCGGCCGGTTCGATCTCGTCGCCGCGACTGAGTAGCACGGCGCGTTCCACGGCGTGCTCCAGCTCGCGGACGTTGCCCGGCCAGGGATATTGCATTAACTGTTGCATCGCCGCGGGAGCAAAACCACCCACCTGCTTGCGGTACCGGCTGCGGTTGCGGGCCAGAAAATGCTGGGCGAGGAGCGGAATGTCCTCGCGCCGGTCGCGCAGCGCGGGCAGGTGAATTTCCACCGTATTGATGCGGAAAAGAAGATCTTCGCGGAAGTTGCCCGCCTCCACCTCCTCGCGCAATTGTGCATTGGTCGCGCACAGCAGGCGCACATCCACGCGCCGCGTCTGCGAGGAGCCCACGCGCTCCAATTCTCCGGTTTCGAGCACCCGCAACAGTTTGGCCTGCTGGCGCAGCGGGACGTTGGCGATTTCGTCCAGAAACAGCGTGCCGCCGTTGGCCAGTTCGAAGCGGCCGATGCGGTCGGCGCGCGCGTCGGTGAACGCCCCTTTCACGTGCCCGAAGATTTCGCTCTCGAAGGTTCCCTCCGGCAACCCGCCCGCATTCACCGCCACCAGCGCCATGCGCGAGCGCGGCGAAGCGGCGTGGAGCAGCCGCGCCACAATCTCCTTGCCCGTGCCGTGCTCCCCGGTGATGAGCACGTTGGCGTCCGACGGGCCCACCTGCGCAATGAGGTCGAGAACCGGCTGCATGGAGGGCGCGCTGGCCACGAATTCCGGCATGCCTTCGGCGCGCAGCAGGCGGTTTTCCAGCTCCAGCTGGCGGGCGCGGCGCAGCGCCTGGCGCAACTCCGCATGGAGGCGAATCTGCGCGATCAGGCGCTCGTTTTCCCAGGGTTTTTGCACAAAGTCACGCGCCCCGCGCTTCATGGATTCGACGGCCAGATCGATGTTGCCCCACGCAGTCATGACAATCACCGGCAGGCGCGAGTCGAACTCATGAATGCGCGCCAGCAGCTCCAGCCCCTCCTGGCCGGAGGTGGTGTCACGGCTGTAGTTCAGGTCGATGAGCAGCACGTCGTAGTCACGCTGGCCCAGCGCTTCCATGAGCAACTGCGGCGAGCGCACGCAGTCTACGTCGATTCCCTGCGGCTTAAGCAGCAGCTCGACCGCCTCCAGGATGTGGGCTTGGTCGTCGGCTGCCAGAACGCGGATTTGTTCTTGCTTATCGGGGATGGCTTGCCTCCACAGCGCCGGATATCGCGCCGGCCACGACGCTTGCAACGATTTTACGGCGCATGCGACACTACACCCGATTTCGCATCGTCGATGGAGACGCCCATCCGTTCCAGGGTTTCCCCGGTGGCGCGGTCGATATCCACCTTGGCTTTTTCAAAAGCTGTCTGTGCGGCCACCAGGGCCGATTCGGCCACGGCCAGGTTTTGCTGCGCCACCAGCGTATCGTAGCTGGACTTGGCGCCCAGTTTCTGTTCCTGTGCGGTGATGTCAAAGGTGCGCTGCGCCAGATCGCGGGCCTTCTGCGAGGCGTCCACGCGGGCCTGGGCCTGTTGCAGCGCGAACTGCGAGTTGCGCACGTCGAATCGGATGCTCTTCTGCTGTTCCTCTGAGCTGATTTGGCTCTGCCGGTACTGCAGCGCGGCGCGGAACTGATCGGCCTTGAAGACGCGGTTGCGGAGATTGATCTGCAGCGTCATGCCCACCTGGTATTCCGGCGCGGAGTAGTTGAAAGTGTTCTCCAGCATGCTGGGGAAACCGGTGGGCAGCATGGTGGCGCATTCCGCGGCGCTAAGGTCACAGTACGGATTTTTTGGCCCGGCAATGCCCGCGCCTTCGTAGAAACCGTACATGTTGAGTGTGGGCAGCAATTCGCTGTTCACGCCCTTCAGGTTGGCGCGCTGAATCTCGGCCTGCTGTTCGTAGATGCCGACTTCGGGGCGGTTCTTTTCCGCCTCGGCGATGAGATCGTTAATCGGTTTGGAAGCGTTTGGATCGGGCGCGCCTTTGAGATCGAGGGGAATGACGGGCATTTCATCGATCAGCGGATCGTCGACCTTGGTGAGCGCGTTTTTCAAGAGCAGTTCATTGAGGCGCAGGCTGGCGCGGGCCACGGTGAGATTGCCCTCGGCGGTGGCCACGTCCGACTGGTCCGTCATCACCTGCATCGCGGGAATGGCGTTGAGGCTAAGCTGCTTCTGGTCCAACTGGAGGGTCTGTTGCGCAAAGGTGAGCGAGCGCTCATTGATCTGCTCGTCCTGATAGGCGTTCACCAGATCCCAGTAGATACCCTCGACTTGCGTGACCGTGGCGATAACCTGCGCCTTGAAAGCAAAGTCCGTGATCTGCATGTTACGCTTCGCGATGTGGATGTAGCGTTCGTTGCTGGCCAGCCCGAATCCTGAAAGCAGCGGCTGCGTAATCTGCGCCGTGAAATAGGAATAGAGCGTGGGATTGATCACGTCGTAAGGACTGTTGCTGGCGATCCGCTCCCCGGCATATTGGAAGTAGAGGTTCGTTCCCAGCGGAAACGACTGGCTGAAGCTGCCATAGCCCTTGATGGTGTTGGTCTTGAGGATAGACGTTCCGTACTGGAAGATGTTCTCTTCCTGCGTAACGGTGTGGTCCACCAGTCCCTGGAAGGTGAGATACGGATCGAATGACGGTACCGGGGCGCCCGCCCCAAGGGCGGAGGTAACGATGCCTCCGGCGCCCGCGGCGGCGAGCCCGGAGCTCGATCCGCCGCCGGAGGAAGATCCGGCTCCGAAGCCGCCCTGGGTGCTCTGCACAATGTTGGTGTCGACGCCATTGGCCGTGCCGCCGGCTTTGGTGCGGGCCAAATCCATCTGCGCAATGGGAAAGTTATAGCGGAAATAAGCCAGATCGAGGTTGTTTTCGATGGCGAGATTGATCGCATCGTGCAAGGAAATGTACAGCTTTCCATCGCGGATGAGGTTTTGCAAGAGCGGTGAGTTGTTGAGATTCAGCGGAGGCGCAGTGCTGGGTCTATAGGCTGAAAATGGCTTATGCGAGTGCGGCAACGGCACGTAGAAAGGCTGCGGCTGAGCAATCGATTGTTGCTGTTGTTGTTGCATTTGTTGCGCCAGCGTAGGCGGCGCCTCCGTCGGGGAGCTGGTCGCGGGCGACGGAGCCTCTGGCGCGCTCCCGCGCGGATCGGCGAGCGCCATTTGCGACGGCGCAGACGGCGGGGTCTGCGAATGGCTCTGGGCAAGGCTGCCGGGCGCCAACGGCGCGCAGAGCGCCGCAACCGAAATCCACTGAAGCCACGAGGTCGAAGTCATGATGCGGCGACCTCCGTGGAATGAGCCTGCAGGTTTTCATCGCTCGTGACCCAGCCGTCGCGCAGCTCCACGATGCGCTTGCCGTAGTGCGCGTTCACGTCGGAGTGCGTCACCTGCACAATCGTCGTTCCCTGGCGGTTCAGCTCGCAGAAAAGCTCCATGATCTCCCGCGCCTGCGTGGAGTGCAGGTTGCCGGTAGGCTCGTCCGCCAGCAGCAGAGCCGGCGCGTGCACCACCGCTCGCGCAATACCCACCAGTTGCTGCTGCCCCCCGGAGAGCTGCGAGGGAAACAGATCCTTTTTGGCCACGATCTGAAAGCGATCCAGAATGTCGGCCACCATCCCCTGGCGCTCTTTGGCGGGCAGATTCTTATAGGAGAGCGGCAGGTCGATGTTTTCCGCCACGGTGAGGTCGTCGAGCAGGTGATAGCTCTGGAAAACCATGCCGATCCGCCGCCGCGCCAGGTCGGCGCGTTGTTTGCGGTTCAGCGTGTGCACCGGCGTCTCGTCGAACCAATACTCGCCCAGCCAGCTGTCGTCGAGCAGTCCGAGCACGTTCAGCAGCGACGACTTCCCGGCCCCGGATGGCCCCATCACGGTCACAAACTCACCCTCGCGGATGGTTAGAGCAATGCGGCGCAACACCCATGTTTCCGTGTGGCCGGTTTTGTAACTTCGTTCCACGCTTTTTAGTTCGATCATGCTTTCTGTCCCCCAATCCCTGATCCCTTGTTCCCTGATCCCTTGTTCCCTCGGTCCCCTGTTCCCTGATCCCTGCCCTACTCGATGCGCAAAGCTTTCATAGGTTCGATGGACGCGGCCCGGCGCGCGGGAATGAAGCCCGCCACGGCCGCGCAGAGGCCCAGCACGCAGGTGGCGCCCGCGAAGGCCAGCGGATCGTAACCCTTCACCTCGTAAAGCTGGCTGGCCATGAAGTGGCCCGCTGCCAGCGCCGCGGGAATGCCCAACGCAAGGCCAATCACGATCTGCCACAACGCGCCGCGCATCACCATCGCCACCACCGTCTGCCGCGTCGCTCCCAGCGCCATGCGAATGCCGATTTCACTCGTGCGCCGGGCCACAAAGTACGACATCACGCCATACAATCCAATCGACGCCAGGATCAGCGCCAAAATGCCGAACAGGCTGGTCAGCCTCGCCACCAGCCGCTCTTGGTCGAAGTTGCCCGCCACCTGTGCGCCGAACGAGCGCAGGTCCGTGACCGTCAGGTTCGGATCGATCCCGGCAAGCGTGTGCCGCGCCAGTCCCTCCACGTTCTGCTGCGGCGCATTGAAATCGAGAATCATCGCCCTCATGTACATCGATTGCGTTTCGGTGGTGGTCATATCCAGCTGCGTGTAGCCGGTGAACTGCTGCGTCAGCGCACGCAGAAAAACGGGCCGCACTTTGTCGCGCGGATTATTCATTTTGAAATCGCGAAACACCCCCACAATCTCAAAGCTGGCGGAATACTGCGGAAAGTCGATGCCGAAGTGACGCCCGATGGGGTCCTGGTTGTGAAAAAAGCGATTCACAAAGGTTTGGTTCACCAGCACCACCTGCGGCGATCCGGCCGTGTCCTGCTCGCTAAAGTCGCGTCCCCGCACCACGGGAACGCCAATGGAAGGGAGAAAATTCTCGCTCACCCGCGCCCAGGTTGAGCCGCAATTGTCGCCCGGCCGCGGAGCCGGATGGCCCTGTTGAATCACGCATTCGCCCCAGTTGTCGCCTTCCAGAGGGCTGTACATCGAGAGGCTCATGTTCACCACCCCCGGCAACGCGGAGAAGCGGTCCTCAATTTGGCGATACAGAGCGGGCAAACGAGCCACCGGGTAGCCCGCGCCCGCCGGATCGAAGTGCAGCACGTAACGGTTCGCCGTGGCCACGCCGAAATTCTGGTGTTCCAGGTTGGCCAGCGACTTGGTCATCAGGATCGCGCCCGCAATCAGCACCACCGACAGCGCCGCCTGAAACACTACCAACGCCTTCTGCGGCAGAGAGGAGCGGTCGTGCGTGGAGCGATTGGCCCCGCGCAACGCCTC
>JASHTU010000607.1 GCA_030040395.1 Acidobacteriaceae bacterium | reverse complement strand
AAGCGAATCAGGGTGGGCGCGCGGCTGCTGGCCTCCGAGGTGCAGTTCACCATCCAGGATTTCGGGCCGGGCATTGCCTCCGAGCACCTGGGGCGCATCTTCGAGCGCTTTTACCGCGTGGATAAGGCGCGCTCCCGTGAGTCGGGCGGCACCGGGTTGGGCCTGGCCATTGTGAAGCACATTGTGCAGGCCCACGGAGGCCGCATCTGGGCGGAGAGCGAGCTGGGCTTGGGCGCGCAGTTTCACTTCACTCTGCCGCTGGCCGAGCCGGCGCAGCCGCCGGCTCCCGCGCCACCGCCAACGGCGGCGCCGCCCGCCGTACAGCCGCCGGCCCCGGTGTAGGCCGCTCCGCTGGCTTGCAGCCTCGCGCGGCCGAGGCTGCAGCGATTCCAGCTCAGCGGCTGCGGCGCCCCGGACGAGGATTCAGTGTTTCTCCGCGTAGGGTCCGACTTCCGGCTTGCCCTGCGTGTCCTTGAGCGGCCCCAGTTCGTCGGCCACGCCGCGGTCGATGGCCGAGGTTTCGCTGCCGGCCTGGAAGCAGGTGAAGTCCGGGCGGTTGAGCCAGGCGATGGGACCGCACAGGCGCTTGTGCTCATCGATGGCGGCGTCATGCACGATGTTGATGAGGCGCTCGTAATCCGGATCGCCGCGCTTGAAGCCCGAAAAATTGCCCAGGTCGCCGCTGGCGGCAAATACGGCGGTAACGCCGGGAATGGCGGCAATCTGCTTGGCCTGCATGGCGCCGCCGAGGGTTTCAATCATTTCAATCAACACCACGTTCTGGTTGATGGTGTTGCGGTATCCGCCGGGGACGTTACCCCAAAAAGCGGGACTGAAGGCCTGGCCGCCGCCCAGGCTACGCGCTCCGAGGGGGGGAAACATAGCCCAGTTACGGGCCTCGACGCCCTCCTCGACAGAGCGGACGGTGGGCACGACCAACACCAGCGCGCCCAGGTCCATGGCATGCTGCTCCTCCCGCTCGTTGGTATAGGCCACGCGAACGCCGGGCACCGCCTTGGCGTGCGGGCAGGCGGCCCACATGTTGCCGACATCCTGCCAACCGCGGGGATCATGCTGCATCTCGGTCCAGATGAAGTCGTAACCCGCGTTGGCCATGGCGCAATAGGTTTCAGGACTGTCGCTGCTGAAGACGGTGCCGCCGGTGACCTTTTCGCCCTTCATCATTTTGATCATGACCGGGTTCCAGATTTTGGCGTTGGGCGGAGCGTCAAAGGCGTGACCGTACTGCCAGGATTTCTCATCAAGGGCGCCCTGGTTGACCGCGCCCGGCGGGGCTTTGTCAATGGCGTCGGAATCCTGGCCGGCCGGTGCGGCGAGGGGGAAGTTGGTAGCGTAATGGGCTGTTGTTCCACCCTGGGACGTTCTTCCGCCGAAGGTATCCTCCGTGGTTTGAGATTGTTGTCCCCAGGCCTGGAAGATCAGGGCTCCAAGGGCCGCCGTTGCCGCAATGCCCAGCGCCGCTGTGAGCGCCAGGGGAGTAAACCGACGTTTCATCGCGTGCTCCTTTATCTATGGAATTCGGGGAATGATCCGCGTGTATCTACGGACGGGAAGAATCCTATCAGGCGCGAGGCTCCTTGCGCCCGCAATTTTTTCACGCCCCGGCCGGTAAAGCGTGGGCGTCCATTCAAATCCCATTAACATTTCCCATAGAGAATGGAGCGCGGCAGGAAAAATTCAAGGAGCGTGATTGTGAAAAAGACTTTTGTTGCCGTTGCGTTGTTCATATTCGCCCTGAGCGCGTGTCAGGCGCAGAAATTGACGGGGGCGGGCGCCACCTTCCCCTACCCCATTTACTCCAAGTGGTTCAGCGAGTACAGCGCCGCGCATCCGGGCGTGGAAATCAACTACCAGTCCATTGGCTCGGGCGGGGGCATTCGCCAGGTGACCTCGGGCCTGGTGGATTTCGGCGCTTCCGACATGCCGATGACCGACCAGATGCTGGCCGAGTCGAAGGTCCCGCTCCTGCACATTCCCACCGTGCTGGGCGCTGTGGTTCCCATCTTCAACGTTCCCGGCGTCACCGATCTCCGCTTCAGCCCCGAGACGCTGGCCGGCATTTACCTGAACAAGATCACCAACTGGAACGATCCGAGCATCGCCAAGGACAATCCCGGCTCCAAGCTGCCGGATCAGAAGATTATCGTCGTGCACCGCTCGGACGGCAGTGGAACGAGCTTCATTTTTACCGATTACCTGAGCAAGATCAGCAAGGAGTGGAAGAACGGCCCGGGGTCGGGGACATCACCCAACTGGCCGGTGGGCGTGGGCGGAAAGGGCAATGAGGGCGTGGCCGGCCTGGTGCGGCAACTGCCCGGCGCCATCGGCTATGTGGAGCTGATTTACGCGCTGCAGAACCAGATCAATTTCGGCTCTCTGCGCAATGCGGCCGGCAACTGGGTGAAGGCGTCGATCGCCGGCGTGACCGCCGCGGCCGCCAGTATGAAAGACATGCCGGCGGATTTCCGGGTATCGATCACCAATGCGCCGGGCCCCGACGCCTACCCCATCTCCAGCTTCACGTACCTACTGATTCCCGCCCATCCCACCGATATGACGAAAGAGATAGTGCTCCGTGACATGCTGAGCTGGATGATCAAGTCCGGTGAAAGCGAAGTCTCCGCGCTCTCCTACGCTCCGCTGCCGCAAAATGTGGCGGACCAGGTTCTGAGCAAAATCTACTCTCTGCCGGATTAGCTTTGGGGGATGAGAGCAAGGCGAGGGCCCGGTGGACGCCGGACCCTCGCGGTTTCTGGTTTCAAATTCAGCTTGGGTTGAAATTCAGTGATCACGCTGTTGTTCGATCAGACGGTCCATGATCGTGATCAGCGTCTCCCCGGTGCGCGGATAGATAAATTTTTCCATCCTACTGTCCCAATCCAATTTGAAGCTGGTGGCCAGCGCCGAAATCCAGATTTGGCGCACCGGCGTGTTAGGCGTGATGACGAACTTTCCCGGGGGCTGCTCGAAGAGGACGTTCAAGACTCCCGCCTGCTCTTCGACCTCGAATGCGGCGCCCGGCTCTTCTTCGCGCTCGATGAGGTGCTGTTTCAGGCCATCTAAAGCGGCTTCCGCCGCGCGCCGGAACTCCACGTCGTCTCGCATGGCCCCAGTGTAGCAAGCAGCGTTGCGGGGCAGGTGTGGCCGTGTCTGGTGTGGGTGGCGGCTGTTAATTTTCCGGCTTGGCGTGTCGCAATTCCGGACATGTTGTCGCGATTTCAGACATTGTGTTCCGCAACTGGACAAAGATGGTGAAAGAAAGATTAAAGTTTCGCCTCGCATCGCCGATAGAGGATGCGGGAGCGGAGCAAGCATGGAGATCGCCCCGATTGCCGGAATTCGCATGACAACGGTGCTCAAGCGGCAGCCTGTCGATCCGCAGTTGACTGCGCCCTTAGACATCGAAGCCGGGGCCAAGCCCGGCGACGACACCTACTCGGGAACCAAAAAGAAGGCCGCGGGAGCTGAGGAAGACGAGGCCGACGATTTGGACCTGGGAGTTACGGAAGCCGACGCCGCGCCTGCCTCGCCGACTGCCGACGGGGACGCAATGGGCCGCATCAGCTATTTCGCCTGATACCGAAGGCCTGTTCTTTTTCCCCTCTTCCCGCCGGCCGCTCGATCCTGGCAAGGTGACTTCCGAATTGGCGACTGGCTGCCAAAAGCACGCTCGAGGAGTTAGGGGGGCAGAGGAAGGCGGGGTTGGCGGCATGAGTGAAGCTGAGGAATGCAGGCGATGTGTGACTCAGTTTCTCAGCAGCATGGTGAGGCCGTAGGCGTTGTCGAGCGCTTTGGAAGCCAGCACCTCCAAACAGACGCCGACAAACCGCTGGTTATGCTCAAAGTGCTTCACCACCAACTGGACGGTTCGCACTACGTCGTCAAGACAAAACGCGTGCTTGCGGGCGCCAGCGACACCAATAAGCAGTCCTTTGATGAGGGCGAATTCGGTAACGAAGAGCGCGTACTGCCGGGCCGGCTCAAGCAGCTTCTGTTTTGCGAAGATCCCAAGACCAAAGGGAAACGCTGAACGGAAGACCATATTCAGCAGGAGATTTTCAAGCACGGATGGAAATTTGAGGAAGAATGGCTCGTAGAAGTCTTGACAGGCAGCAGCATAGGCTTCACATTGCTTTTCGAAACTCAGAGTTTCGTAACCGATGCCTGCGAGGAAAGTGTTCCAGCATCCGGCAAGTCGAGGGCTGAGGTTGCCGGCTTGGAGACGCAGCTTGGCCAGGCCCAGGACCAGGTCGAGTTGCAGCCCGTTATTGACGGGCATGGATTCAATCGACTCGCGAAGACTCCCTGTGGCAATCGCTTGAGAGAAGCCTGTCTCCATTGCGGAAAAGTTGCCTTGCGCACCTTGTTGGAAGACCGATTCCAAGCGCCTGCAAAAGGCGCCGAGCAGGAACAGGCGTTGCCAAAGCGGATAGCCACGATTCTGAAGAAGGGTGACGATGAATTCCCGGATGGGCCAAAAGTAGCTGATGGGCGTGGTGTGGGGTCCGGGCCTGTCGTCCCAAGGGAGGACGGCGCGCTGCCCGTCGAGGTCGCCGAGCAGGCGAGTATCTGTGAGGACGATGCGGGCGGCTTCAGGACAGGAGAGGGTGAGCGTAGTCTCCTCGAATTTGTCGATGATGTGTGTCTGGCGAGGAAACGTGGAACAAAGTTGCGATAGATAGCCCTCCCCCTGCTCGAGCTGGATCTGACACAAATTGTCGGCATTATGCATCGGACATTTCTTGGACGGCGGCATCCGCATGGATGCGTATTGGGCAGGCTCCGATCCGTCCTCATTGCGAGGCGACAGCACCACGTTGGCGTCGATCGAATCGCGCAGTGCACCGGCGGGAATGCGCTGATACTTTTCGAAGGTCTGCTTGTCGATCTGCACCGTCCAGCCGACGCAACAGGAATCTTCGCAATCGCCGGCGATGCAGCGAAACTGCTCTGCATAGTGTGGGCGAATTATCTTTGCCTTCCGCAAATCCTGCTTCTCTCCACGAGCAAAAGAACTCGGCGTAAGTTATTAAGAGCAATTCATGGGCCAAGCTTTTCTCACCGGATTCTCACCGTTGCGATGCGAATAAGTGGAATTGGGGATGGGAAACCTCGCACGGAACGGCCCAAGTTCAAGTGCGGACTCGGGCTGGCGCACATGGATTGGAATTCGCGCCCGAACAGGGACAGCCAATCCTTGCGGAGTTAGCAGAGGAAGATGGGATTATTGGCTTCGGCGCTCCAAATGACGCTCAAGGCCCGGCCCGAACACCAACTTTGTTTTCCATGATGGGATAAGGCGCCGGGTCGGATTGAATCGAGATCGTGGTCGGACGACCGGCTTCGAAACGTAGCTTCCAGGAAACGAAATCGAC
>JASHTU010000606.1 GCA_030040395.1 Acidobacteriaceae bacterium | reverse complement strand
TCAGACCCGTTCCCAAAGCCGCGGCGGCGCTCGCGGCCAGAAACTCTCTCCTCTTCATCTTCTCTCTCCTAATCGATCTTTTCTATCAAGCCATCATGACGCCGCGGCTAAAGAATTTCTCGATGAAAGCGATTTCCAGCTATATAGACCGCCTCGATGGTGCGCGTCTTTAGAATGTAATATAGCGGATTCTTGTGGAGCCCGTCGAAATCGCCCCACTTGCCGGGCTGCACCGCGCCCGGCATGTCGGCGCCCATAAACTCCGCGCTCCCTCGCGTGCAGGCCGTCAGGCAAACGCCGCCAGAAACGCAAATATACAAACCATCAAACTATTTTTGACCGGTGCGCGCATGTTCCAGAATCCTCTTGGCGCGGGACGGGTTGAAGATTCCACAGGAACAGAAGCGGGTCAGAACCGCGGCGGCCTGCTCCGGCGTGCGGCGATTCTCTTTGACGAAGCAGATCATTTTCTTGGCCAGCGAATGGCTGATCATCCCGTGGCCGCACATGGTGGAAAGCAGCGCCGTATCCGTGTCCGGAATCTTATCGGTCTTGCCTTCAAAGCCCAGTGAATAGCCCACGCTGTGCCGCGAAAGATTCGCATACTCGCAGCAGGTCTCCGCCCCCGTGATCGACGTGGAAACATTGACGCTGATGCCCAGGTCTTCCTCTTTGACGCGCTTGACGAACCGTTCCGCGGCGTCCAGGTTGTCAAAGACCGCCGCGCACGTCGTGGCCACATTCACGCCCTTGATCACAGCCTTGAAATCGGGTTTGTTGTCGCGATTCCAGTGCGCCGTGGGGCCCAGATGCTTGTTCGGCCGGATGGCGCCGCCGTGGCGCGCATCGCCCAGGTTCACCGGCTTGAACTCCATGGCCAGCTCCAAAAAACGATGCAGCTTGGTCACGGCGTCAGGATCCTTTCTCACCTTGGTGGGGATGGCGAAAACAATGTAATCGTCCTTGAAGCTTTCCGCGTCGCCGATACGATGCAGCGTGTTGGTCATAAATCGAATTCTCCTATGCGGTTTTTGCGCCAGCTCCCACAGCCATTTTCCCATTCACTTCTGCCGCGGCGTTTCCATTGACTTCAGCAGCCGCTTGCCCGCTCGCTTCGAGGGTGACGAGGCGGCCCAGCCCGATATTGGTCTTGGCGCGTTGCGGCTTGTAGCCGAGCCGTTCGAGAATGGGCAGCACCACCGTCTCTTCGCCATCTTCCTCGCAGCGCGTGGCCACGCCCAGCGCCACTACCGTGTCCAGTTGCTTCTCCACATCCCACACCAGGCGGATCACTTCCTCGGTGCGCTCCACGGGAACCTTGATCTCGACGATCGCGGACATGACCTTCTCGGCGAGAATATCCGAGCGCAACGTGCCCGTGGGCACGTCCGTCATCAGCGAGGTGATGGGATTCCTCTTTTCGAAGCTCACGTTGGCCTTGGCCAGCGTCCAGCACATCTCCTGAATTTCGCGGAACCGCACGCCCACGCCGGGCCGGCCGAACTCGATGGTGAAGCCCACCTCGCCCACCTTCACACGGCCGGTCACATCATTGGTCTTCACTTCTTCCGTGCCGCGGCCCTCCACCCCGGTTGACTCGTGGGGAACACTGGGATCGGAAAAGGCGCGCCGCACCACCCGCGGCCAACTCAGTTCGTCGGGCTCGAAGGCCGCCGTCGGGCATACATCCGGCTCCGGATCGAACCGCACTTTGAGTACGGAAAGAACCTTGCGAATACCACGCACAAGACTGGGATTGAGGTGCTCCTGGCTCAACCCGTTGAAACAGCTATAGCACTCTACGCATTCATCCCGGTCAATCGTGGCCCTGTTCATCGCTGGGTCGATGTAAATCGCATTCATCGGGCAAACATAGGTGCAGTTTCCACATGCCACGCACTTATTAGGATTGATTTTCATGTCTCCAAAGCTCCCCTTCGAACGCAAAACAATTCCACCGAACAACTTCGGCAGTCTTTCCCTCGCACTAAGAGCGTGCTCGGTTGTACAAGCGTCTTCGCACCATCGCTAAATCGGAAAGGCAATCTAATACGGCTTTGATGTTTTTCAAATTACCCGCGCCACTTGCAGAATATCGCGGGGCGCAAACCTCCATCCTGCCCTGTGTCTAATCCCTACTCTAACGTCCTTCTACGATGATGATATATGATCGTGCATCTCACACGCTATTACGTTCCCGGTTTTTTGGCAAGTGATTTTTGGCTCGTCCAACGATCTTTCACCGGCGCCGCTTCCCTGAGGCCGCCGTTCCCACTCCCAACCCCGGTTTACCATATCCGGCCCCAAGGCCGGCAGGCGGCCGAACCCCAGCTCGATCCGGTACACTGCTGAATGGTCCTGAATTGAAATCACAGGATTTCCGCCTCAAGTCAAGAGGAATCCGCGGATGTCCCAACTCTACGTTGCCGTCCTGGTCGCGATCGTCCTCGGACTGCTGGCCGTCGCCATCCATCGCACTTTCCTGGTGAAGACCAAGGCCGACTACCTGGTGGCCGGCCGGTCGCTC
>JASHTU010000605.1 GCA_030040395.1 Acidobacteriaceae bacterium | reverse complement strand
CTATCTGGAATCCAACATCCACTACGTGCTCGACGAGGAATGCCTCGAAGGCATGCGCCTCTTTTTCCGCATGGCCGCGGAAGTTGGCGCTCTACCCGAATACGCGTTTTCAGTGGAAGCTGTGGCTACGCGCTAGGGCCTGTTCACACTACTGGAGTGGATGGCGTTGCGAGCGAAAATTGGGCCATACTTCATTCTCGCCCTCGACAGTGGACCCGCCACAGCCTTCGGGCTCGGCTTCGTCTGGCCCAATTTTCGCTCGCAACGCCATCCACTCCAGTAGTGTGAACAGGCCCTAGTTCAGAAGCCCTTCCAGCCTACCGAAAAACGGAAACGGTGATTCGACTTATTGCGGTTCTCCAATTGGTGTAGAGCAGAGCCTCGAACCCGGAGTGGCGTTTTTCTCAAGAAAACGCCACCTGGCACGCCGCTCAAAACTCCACGAGGATTGGAGAACCGCCGTAGGCGTCAGGCGCTTCTGTCCTCCGAGCGATTCGCCCGCATTTTGCGTCTCTCGGGGCGTACACCCGTGCGTGTTGAACCCCTGGATTGCACATTTGCGCCGAACCGGCGCACCCTCTTCGAGCAAAGGTTGATGCCCCGGGGCTCCAAATCGCACAGATACGTGGCGAGAGGAACGACGATGAGGCTCCGAAAATGGGCGCGGCTGGCGCTTGTGGTGGCTCCATTCCTGGCTGGATGCGGCGATTTCTGGCAGAATCCCTACGGTAACAGCAGCAGCACCAGCTTCAGCCTCTCCAACAGCGGTAACATCACCGTGAGCCCGGGCGCGACCGGCGACGCGACCATTACCGTGACGCCGTCCAGTTCGTTTACCGGTTCGGTCTCTCTTACCTGCGCGGTTACCAGCTCGCCCTCGGGCGCATCCAGCCCCGCGACCTGCAGCCTATCTCCAACCTCGGTGACAATCAGCAGTACGACGGCGCAAACAGCCACGTTGACCGCGTCCACAACTTCCTCGACGACCGCCGGAGCCTACCAGGTGACCGTTTCGGGCGTTTCAGGCAGCGTTACGGAGACCACCATCGTTTGCGTTGAGGTGGGGTCGTCGTCTTCGGGCAGTTGCTCCTCCACCGCCAACGCCAGCGGCGACTTCTACATCCTGAATGCCGGGACAACGCCGCAGATTCTGGGCGAGTCGATTGCTTCCGGCGCGCTTTCGGCGCTCTCCGGCAGCCCCTGGACCGCGGAAAGCACGCCTTATGCCATGGCCTTGGCCCCGAGCGGGAATTATCTCTACGTGAGCACCATTGCCGGCGTCTATGTCTATCCCATCAACAGTGGCGTGCTGGGAACCGCGGTGCAGGTCTCGCAGGACGTGGCGGCGCTGGCCATTCAGGTGGATACGAGCGGGACTTGGCTGATCGAGGCCATTCAGGCCACCGGCGGGGTCACGCTGGCAGCGGTGCCGTTGAGTTCGTCTTCGGGCGGGGACAACGGCGCCGAGCAGACGGCGTCGTACTCGGTGGCCAACGCCGCGGTGCAGAACGGCAAAATGGCCATCTCGCCGGACGACAAAAACATCTTTGTCGCCCTCGGTTCGGGCGGAACGGTCGTCGTGCCCTTCAACGCCAGCGCCTCGGGAGGCGCCAATCCGTTTGCATCCACTGGAACCGTGGTGAATGTGCCGAACTCAGACAGCGAGGCGCTTTCCGTGGCGGTCGATCCCTCCGGCAGCTTGTTCTATATTGGTGAGACCAACGCCAACTCCGCGGGGAATTCGGGGGCTCTGTTCGCCTATCTCTATAGTTCTCTGGGCGGCGCATCCCTCACCGCCGCCAGCGGCTCGCCGATCTCGAGCGGCGGACTCGCTCCCAACGCCATCCTGCCCACCACGAGCGGCTACGTTTACGTCGCCAATGGCGCCGGCACAAGCTCCGCGGGCAACATTTCGTCCTTCTCAGTGACGTCCAGTGGGTCTTCGTATACCATCGCGTCGGGCAGCACCATCGCCGCCGGCACTCAACCCTACGGTCTGGCCGAGGACTCCACCAGTTCATACCTGTTGGCCATAAATTCGTTGGGCAATCCGTACTTCTCCTGGTACACCTTCGACAGCACCACGCCGGGCAAGCTCGATGCGCAAAGCACGGCCAACACGGGGAGTTCGCCGGTAGCCATCGTTGCGCCGTAAAAACTAGCCGAGGGCCTTGTCCCTGAAATCTCCCTCGAAGTCCCTTTGTCTGCGAGCCACTTTTGACCTGTGAAGAGTGGCTCGGAAATTGGCTGAAGTCGTTCTCGTCGTGATTCGAAGCGCAAGAATCGAACCAGATGTCTGTGCAACTGCCGGATGTGATCTCAAACCTGACCAACTCCCGCCAACCGGCTCGTCAAGCTCTGCGCCCCCCGCACCTAGCCCCATCCCCCTCATTCCAGACGGAAGATTTTTCTTCCCAACCTTGCCGGTTATTTCCGCCAAATCGCTACAATGGTTCTAGGGATCAAAACTGAGCGATTCCGTTTCGAAAACGGGGCGGCTCGGGAATGGTGGCTAAGCACAGCCGCGATCTCCGGGCCGCCTGCTTTTTGCCACTGCTATTCGGTCCTTCGCAGCTAGGCTCTGCCTGGGTTTGCACCGAAAGCAGGGCAAACGTCCGAAAATGGGCCGTAAGTCCTTATTATTGGCTATTTTAGAATCTAACTCCTTTATTATCAATAATTTAGACTCAGTACTAAATAGTATAAGTGACTGCAAACAAACCACTTAACCTCAAAAGAGGTAGGGGTAGGGGGGAGGGGTAACTGAAAAGTACATGGCCTAACCCCATGGACTGCCACGCCGATCGATCGCCAACTCGCGAACTTGTCCTTCCGCCAGAGCGGAGCCAACTTGCTGTCTTTGTCCCTCTCCCCTCGTTGCCGGCTTGACCCGCGAGCCGCTTTGAACCTGTGAAGAGTGGCTCGAAAATCTGTTGAAGTCGTTCCGTTCATGGTTTGAAACGCAAGAATCGATGGATCGGACATCGGGGGTCAGAGAACCGGGAACAGGCGCCAGGAAACCGGGTTTGGTGGGCGGGTGGCGGAGTTGGTTCCCGCAGTCCGAGGCGCGGCCCGCGAATCCGGGGAGATGCTATCCTTAGACGGAACGTCCTTCGCTGTGTTAACGCGATTCCAACCCCTCATCGCTGCCGCCATCCGGCGCTTCACCGTCTCCGCGCCTTCTCTGCTGAGCTTGTCGTTTCTCGCCATTTTTTGCGGTTGCAGCCGATTTGACCGCCCGCCGGTAGAGAAGGTGTATGTTGCGGCGCGACAGTGGTATCTGCGCGACCGCGTGGCTGAGGTTTCGAACCGCGTAGCCGAAGTCCAGAACGGGCAGGTGCTCCTGGTGTTGGAGCACGGCCACCGTTTCGACAAAGTCAAGACGCAAAAGAACGAGATCGGCTGGATCGAAGACCACGCGGTCATCGACCAGAAGACCTATGACGCATTTATGCAACTGGCGGCCGAGCACAAGGACGACCCCGCCGCCGCCAACGCCAGCCTTCGCGACGATCTCTATGTGCACCTGCTGCCGGGGCGCGAGACCCCGCGTTTCTACCTGTTGCCGGGCAACGCGCAGGTGCAACTGCTGGAGCGCGCTTCCGTGCCCAGGAACGCAGTTCAGGGCAACGCCCTGCTGGCGCAATTGGCGCAACCGAAAACGGCCAACGAAGATAAGAAGGAGCAACCGGATGTGGGCCAGGCCGCGCCGCCTCCACCCATGGAAGACTGGTGGCTGGCGCGGGACGCTCAGGGCAGGACGGGATGGCTGCTGGCCAGCCGCGTGGACGTGAATGTTCCGGACGTGATTCTGCAGTACGGCGAAGGCCAGCGCTTTATCGGCTGCTGGGAACTGGAGAAGGTCAACGACCCGGTGGCCGATACGCCCAACCACGAGGTTCCCGAGTATCTCACCGTTCTGGGGCCGGCTCAATCGGGCCAACCCTTCGACTTCGACGAGATTCGCGTCTTCACCTGGAGCCGCATTCACCATCGCTATGAAACCGGCTTCCGGCTGCACCCTATCCAGGGTTTTCTGCCCGTGAGGGTTTTCACGGCGCAAACGTCCTCTGGCGAAGTCCCAGCCTTCAGCTTTGAGCTGGCCAGCAGCGACAACGTGGCTACCGATCCGGCAACCGGGGTGACTCGGCCCGTAGCCCCGCGGACCATCGAGTACGAGATGATCGAGACCGTGGTGAAGCGCATTGGCGCCGACACCGGCCCCATCCCCGTCATCCACGAAGGCGCAAAGAAGGGTGAGAAGGAGGCGCGGGTGGAGCGGCCGGCGCGGAAGAAGCGCAGGGAAAGGGAGTAGGACGCGGGTCTCGTCGACAAATCACGCTCGTGACGAATCGGGGAATGAGGGCTTCGACTTGGGGCGTGCGGCCTTCTCGATGACCCGCGTGATGAGGCCCGCAGAGAAAAAGCGGACGAAGAACGCGGTGAAGCGGCCCTTGACATTGGGAATGACGACGCGCCGGCCGCGGAACAAGGCGGCGACGGCTTGGCGCGCTACGTCGTCCGCCGGCTGCGCTCCGCGCTTGAAAACACCGGCATGGGCGACGTCGAAGAATTCGCTTTCCGTGGGGCCGGGACACAGCGCGGTTACTTTGACGCCGAAGCGGGCGACCTCCGCGGCGAGGCCGAGCGCAAAGAAGCGGTCGAAGACCTTGGTGGCGGCATAGGTGCTGATATACGGGATCGGTTGGAAGCTGGCCGTGGAGGCGACGATGAGCACCCAGCCGCGGTGCCGCTCGACCATGCGCGGGACAAACAGGCGGGCAAGCCGCACCACAGCTTCGCAGTTCACGCGGACCTGGCTCAGCTCCTGTTCCGCTGGGCTCAAATGAAAGACCCCGTATTGGCCAAGGCCGGCGTTGTTCATGAGAATATCGACGGCGAGGCCGGCGCCTTCAGTGGCGTCATAGATTTGCTGGGGCGCTGCGGGATCGTTCAAATCAGCGACCAGGATGCGGGTTTCGCTTCCCGCCGCAGCCAGTTCCGCGGCCAAATTCTCGAGCCGGTCTTTGCGGCGCGCGGTGAGGATGAGTTTCACGCGGTGGGCGGCGAGTTGGCGCGCCAACGCGGCGCCAATGCCGGAGCTGGCTCCGGTGACGAGCGCCCATTTGCCGCGAAAATCCTGTGCGGCTGCCATTGAGAAAACCTCACCGACGGTTGAGGTTGGCGGGCGACGGCCGGATCTAAGCGGCCGTGCTGTGCCCCGCGCATTGCATGACCCCAAGGAATTTTGTCCAGGGCCCCACGGCCTCGCGATATTGATGAGCGAGAATTCTCGAAATCTGGTGCAGATGGGTCAGATCGTGCACCGCCCACGCCGCGAGCAACTCCGACAAGGTCACGACTCCGAGCACAGGATGACAACCGCGGCGCTCCAGGTCCTCCGGCCGCAATTTGAGGCCAACCAGGGTGACCAGATTTTCCGCGCGCAGGCCTACGAACTCATCCAGCAACGGATCTATTGACTTGCTTTCAGTCTCCTGCAGGTGTCCGCTGCGGTCGAAAGGCGCAAACGTCGCCGTTTCGCCGGATTCCAGCAACATGCGGATGCGGGGCATCCAGTTGGTGCGCTCGGCGAAATTCAAGTGCCCCATTACCTCGAAGGCGCTCCAGGTGTCGCCGCCTTCGTTGCGGAGCGTCCACGGCTCCGGCAGCCCCCGCAGCAGCCCATCGAGCGATGCAGGCGTGCGCGCGAGCAAGGCAATGGTCTGCTCCAAATCTTGTTGCATCGTTTCCCTCGCTTCAGCGGGAGCTCTCTCAAGGCAGTTGAGGAGGCTCCGCCGGGGGCCCACGCACTCTCTCGGGCCAGGCAGTCTAGGGAAAAGCCCTCCTGGGGAGGCGAAATTGGCGAGAGTCTTATCTCTCGCATCAAAGCCCGGCTTTGTCTGGCGTGCGCCGGGAGGCAAATTTCCGGTCCGCCGACTCCGGGTCATCAACTCTAGCCTACCAGTCCCCGCCCGTTGGCCGGGGCAGTTTTTTCCCGCACCTCAACGTGCGCGCCACTTTGGTTGTTGCGCGGCGCTAAGCTTCGCCCGGCTTGGTCCCTGGCTGGGGTGGGCGGCGAAAGAGCCGTCCATTCCCATGCTCGCGCTCACTGCTGCAGGAGCTTGAAGGCGTGCGTCCACTGGTTGTGCAAAAAGCCGGGGATGCACCACAACATGCACAAGGATTCGATGGCCCGCGCCGCTTCCGCGCCGCCCATGTCCGCCGTCTCCCAGCCAAATTCGTCCAAAACGCCGGATACAGTTTTTTTGGCGGCTTGGTCGTTGCCACAGATGAACATAGTGGGCTTGCCCGCGGCAAAATGCGGATCGACCATCTGCGCGCTGCCCACCGAATTGAAGGCCTTGACCAGGTGCGCCTGGGGAAACTCGCGCTGCAACTGTTCCATCAGCGACTCGTTCATGCGGGTGAAGAAACGCAGGACGCCGTTTTCAGGCGGGGCCTCTTCAATCGGGTTCGAGGTGTCGGCCACGGTTTTTCCACTCAGGTTATCCGCGCCAGCCAACCGCAGCGCATCGGCCGCCGCCGCGCCTTTAACGGCGAGCACCAGGAGCGAGCCGAAGCGGGCCGCCTCGGCAAAGGTTCCGGTTGACGCCCCGGGGTTCTCGGCTACCCAGCCGGCCAATTTCTCGGGCGTGCGCGAGCCGATGGTCACTTCATGGCCGTGTTTCAGGAAGCCGCTCGCGAGCACCTTGGCCACTTCGCCCGATCCCAACACTCCGATCTTCATGGGGAATCTCCTCTGTTGGAAAAAGATTGTAGCCGATAGCCATGACAGAAGAATCAAGGGCAAATCGACGCATGTGGATGGGAAATCGGCGTCCATCGGCCGGGCAATGCGGGCAATCGCGCTCGGGAGACGCCGTCTGCGTTGCAAAACGCAATGCGGTTACGCCCGCCTCCTCCATCGCCGACTCAGACCACCAAGGCGTCCGGCGGAGGCGATCCGCCCAGTGAGCGCGCGCTCCAAAGCCGCCCATCTTCGAACTCCTCGTTGAGCCACTTTGAAAATGCCGCAAACTGCTCGTC
>JASHTU010000604.1 GCA_030040395.1 Acidobacteriaceae bacterium | reverse complement strand
CCCACCGCGAATTTGAGATCATCACGCCGCGCAGTCTGGAAGGCTTTCGCGGTGCGGTCCTGGCCCTGCCGGACGCGCGTTGTTTAGGCCAGCGGGAACTTGCCGCGCTCGAGAGTTATGCCAAGGCCGGAGGAAAACTGATCGTCACCGGCCAATCCGGGCATTGCGACGAAACGGGCCAAGAGCGCGGATCAAATCCCTTGCATCAGTTCCTTGGTATCCGCAACCCAGCGCAGAAATCGATGGGCGCTGCCCGCCTGAAGTACGCCTACCTTCCTGACTGCCCTGGCCAAGCTTATTGGCGGGCTTTGAACGCGGAATTCATCGAGGCTGCCGCTCGCGGCGTTGCGGCAGGGCAGAGTTTCCAATCGCTCCGCCATGAATTCGACACGAGCGTCATCCAGGCGCTCGGCTTCAATGCGCCAATTCAGGTGGAGGCTTCGCCTTTCCTCACCTCGCAGACGGCTCGCGTGGACGGAAAGGTCCACATATTCTTTGCCAATTTCAAAGGCCTTCAGGCGCTCAAAATTTCTAAGCAAATCCCGGAACAGAACGTTGCGGTCTCCTTTCCTGCGAGCGCGGGCAGCCGGGTCTTCCTGTTGCCGTTTCTCGGGACGGTCCGCGAGCTTCCTGCCCAACGCAACGGCGGGCAGATTCGCGCGGTGATTCCCGAAATCGACAAAGGCGCGACAGTGTGGATCGAGTGATGGTTGCGCGGGTGATCCCTCGTACTGAACGCATTAACATGACCAAGTCCCCAACGCGATGCTCGTGGAAGCGGCGGAAGCAACGTCCCTGAAACCGGGAAACTCTGAATCTGCTCTAGCTCAACTCAGCCGCGGATTGCAACAGGCCGCGAATATAGCCGTAGCAATACGCGAACGACTGCAATCCGTGCGGATCGGTCGGCGCCTGGGGAACATGGTCCGGCATCATCATGTATTTGTACCCAACTTCCTTGTAGGTTTGTAGGGCCCTGACGAAGTCCACGTCCCCCTCGTCCGGATACACTTCCACAAAATCGTCGCGGCGCCCGCGAATATTGCGGAAGTGGACGTTAAAGATCTTGTCGCGCGATCCAAAGTAGCGGATCACGTCGAAGATCTGCCGGCCCGGATCGTCCAGCATCTCGCACACCGTGCCCTGGCAAAAATTCAGCCCGTGATAGGCGCTTTCCTGGATGGTGACAAACCTCTTCAGTCCGTCCACGGTGCCCAGCACGCGCTGTACTCCCTGATAGCCTTGCGGCGGCATGCCGGGATCGTCGGGATGCAGCGCCATGCGCACCTTGTATTCGGTCGCCACCGGAATCACCCGCTCCAGAAAATAGGTAATTCGCTCCCAGCTTTCCTCCAAGCTCACCCGCCCGGCTCGCGTCAACGGCGTCTTTGGATGCGCCTCGGAATACTTCCACGTCGAGTAGGTTGAGTCGCCCCGCCCCGGAGTGCGCGCAGTCCGTTGGTCGCCGACGATCTGCAAGTTATATTTGATTGCGGGAATGCCCGCCGCCGCGCAGTTCTTGATCATCGTCTGCAGCGCTTCAATGTCATGATCGCGCTCCGGGCTCTGGCCCAACATGATCGCGGCGTGCTTATCCACATCCACCGAGATGGATGCCAGAAACGGCGGCGCAATCATGTCCACCTCGATGCCGCACTGGGCCGCCAGGTCCTTCATTGTTTCCAGTTCCTCACGCGTGGCATAGAGCCGCCCGTCGGCAATCTGCGGATAGCCGCAGATGTTGCGCACGCCATAGCGGGCAAGATAGTGCAGATGTTCCAGGTTGGTGGGCGCGGTCTGGCACCCCAGCTTCATCAGCACCGGCTTGTGGTTGCGCGGCGGCGCCGCAAGCGCCCGACCGCCGCCGGCGTTGAGGGCAATGGCTGCGCCGCCGGACGATGCAAGAAACTGCCGGCGATTCATGGGCGACTTTGACATGCTTGCCTCCGGATGCTGCGATTGGTGCGCCTATCTTGAAGCTTCCGCGGCCCTGACGGCGGCGAATTTTCTGCCTGCAAGCTCCATTTCCGTAGCGGCCAGCAGAAACGCCCCTACGCCCTTTGGATCGTCGCTCGCGACGGGAGCGTGAAGGTAATAATCATACGTGCCGTTGTCCGCCGGAGTCTCCCCGAGCGCTATGTGCGTCACGGTGCCCGTGATAACCACCTCGCCCCCCGGCTTGCTGCGCACAAACCGCGTGCGCATCGCCTTCCATGCGCGCGCCGTGCTGGCGCCGTAAGCTGCCGGCAAATATCCCAGCCGCACGCCCTTCTCCAGAGCATAGACAAACATCATCGCCGACGAGGATTCAAAATAATTGCCCTGTATGCCCGGCTTGTCGAGCACCTGGAGCCACAAGCCGCTATCGGCGTCCTGCGCGCGTATGACCGCGGCCGCGATCCGCTGGAAGATGCCCAGCAACTCCGCGCGCCCCGCGCTGTCCTTCGCATACCACGGCAACGTATCCGCCAGCGCCATCAAGTACCAGCCCATCCCGCGCGACCACAGTGTCGCGGAATCGCCGGTGTCTGGATTCACCCATGCTCTGGAGCGCGACGCATCCCAACCATGGTAGAGAAGTCCCGTCTTCGCATCCCCCGCATGTGCAGCCAGCAACCGGAACTGCTTCGTCACAACCTCGAGATCTCCCGGCTGCCGGAACATAACCGCGTATTCGGCAAGAAAGGGCGCAAACATAAATTCATCGTCGAGCAGCATCAGGTTCGGCGTCGCCTCTTCATGCCAGTAACCGCCGGATGCAGTCGTCGGCTGGCGCATCAGTTGCTGGTGAAGCGCATCCGCCGCCTTGCGGTATTTTTCTTCGCCCGTAGCACGATACAGCGTTAGCAACTGGCGGCCAATCAAAATGTTGTTCAATGAATAGGCGCGCGCGTCATAGGTCCGGATCGAGCCATCGGCCGCGACAAACTGGTCCACTGAATCGAGGAGATAGTCGAAGTAGCGCCTGTCCCGGGTCGCGCTCCACACCGCATTCATTCCGCAAAGAACAATCCCCGGCTCGAAGCCCCACGTCGCCTCGGCGTTCTTCGCGGCAATATGCCCATGCGGCCAGCGCTCCATGGCTGCCTTTGCCACGCGGACCGAAAGCAACCCCTCGGAGCCGTCAGTGCGCGCTTCGGCTGCGACGCCGCCCGCGGCGAGCCGGCCCCATGCGCAGAGCAGGCATGCCCAGGCGATGCGGCCTCGTACACGCTTCTCTCGAAAGACGGCAGTATTGATGAACACGCGCAACCTCGCATCAAGAAATGCGGGAACTATACAGATCTTCTCAAGCTCACCGCAATGGGCTTCGAACGGATATCCTTGCGACATGAACGGCGCGTCCCGCGCTCGCCAGCGCCGCCTCGATGGCCGCTCCTGCGCTGAGAATTTTTCTATCCTGCCCTGCCAGCCCCGCAACCATCAGCCCCACCGGTGCTTCGCCCGGCAGTTGGCACGGAATCGACAGCGCGCATCCATCCAGAAAATTAATGATGCTGGGGTTACGCAGAATCAATGCATTCGCCTCCACGTACGCCTGGTCGCTGGCCTCCAGCTCCGCCAGGGCCGGCGCAGTGCACGCCAGCGTGGGCAGCAGGACGGCGTCGTAACCCTCGAAGCTCGAGCTTGCCTCCAAAATACACTGCCGCCGCGTCTGCAGCAGGTCGATGTAGTCCGCGGCGCTCTGATGCGCGCCGCGCAGAATGCGCGTCAGCACGCGCGGATCATACTCCGCCGAGTGGTCCTCCATAAGCGACCGGTGCCACGCATAGGCCTCCGCGGCCACAAATCCGCCTCCTTGATTCGCGGCGGGAATCCTGTCGAGCGAAGCGAAGCGTACTTCCGTCACCTTCGCTCCCAGCGAAGAGAGCAGAGACAGCGCCGCGTCAAATGCATCGGCCACCGGCTTTTCCAGTCTCTCGATCACATAGCCTTGCAGCACGCCCAGCCGCAGGCCGGCAAGCTCGTGCTCACCTCCTCGCGGCAGCTCCTCGTCCGCCAGCACCGCGTCCATCAGCGCGCAACATTCTACCGTGGGAGCAAGCGGTCCAAGAGAATCAAGAGTTGAAGAGAGCGGGTACGCGCCTTCCGTAGGCACTCTGCGCGCCGTGGGCTTGAACCCAACCAGCCCGCACAGCGCCGCCGGGATGCGCACCGATCCGCCCGTGTCCGACCCGATTGCCGCGTAAGCCATGCCGTCCGTGACCGACACCGCAGCGCCGGAAGAGGACCCTCCCGGAATCCTCCCGGTGGCTCGATCGTACGGATTGCGCGGCGTGCCGTAATGCGGATTGAGACCCAGCGCCGAGAAGGCAAACTCCGTCATGTTGGTGCGCCCCACGATCACCGCGCCCGAACGCTTCAGCCGCTCCACCACCACCGCATCCCGCGCCTTCGGCTCAGAATTTGCCAGCACCACTGAACCCGCCAGCGTCCGCTCACCGGCCACATCCAACAAGTCCTTGATCGAGATGGGCAGCCCTGCCAGGGGTCCGCGCTTGTAGCCGCCGCCATCGATTTCGGCGGCTGTTTGCTGCGCTGCGTCCGCCGCAACCCTCAGAAAGGCGCGTTTGCCTTCGCCCTGCGGATCCGCAATCGCATCCAGGCAGCCGTTCACCAGCTTGCTGCACGACACCCTGCCCGTGGCAAGCTGCTCCAGCGTCACCGCGATGGGGGTCAGCGCGTTCATCACGGTTTCGCCTCGTCGTAGAGATGCACTTCCAGCAGCAGGCATCCGTGCACCGATTTGAACGGCCCATGAAGCGTTCCCGGCGGTCGGCAGGCGTAAGTGTGCGGCGAGAAGGACTCGCCGCCGTTGCCCTTCTCATCGCTGCCCACGATCAGGTCTCCGGAAAGTAAATACACCTCTTCCCAATAGTCATGCACGAAGGGGGCCGTCGTATAAGCTCCGGGCGCAAACCTGAGGTGCCGCGTCCGGTAACCGCGTTTGCTCTTTTCGTCAAGAAAGCCGGCCAGAATCTTCTGCTGAATTCCCTCCGGATATCCGGAAGGCGTCTCCCATCCCGTCTCCAGGTCAACGGCGTGAAACTCTTTGTGCTCTTTTTGAATGCTCATCTGTTTCTCTCAATCGTTATAGGCCAACTCGCGCGCCATGTAGCGGTGGCGCAGGCTGCGCTTCATCACCGGGTCTTCCAGCTCCATCTCAAAAAGCCGCGCGCCGCCCATCTCGGCCACCAGCGGCATGGTTCCGCAAAACATCGCCGTGGCGGCGGGAAGCTGCAGATCGCCCTCACGGTAACGCGCGATCAAATCCAGCGGCGCCAGCATGCGCGTCACAGCGCCTTCCTGGTAGAGCTCTTGCCCCTTGCCACGCGTCACCCAGGAGCGCAGCATCAGGCGGTCCCAGTGGCCCAGCGCGTCCGCCAGCGGCCACAACTCGCGGGAAATGGGCTTCGGGCACATCTGTTTCGACACCGTCACGCTGTAGGACTCCACCTTGCGGTCCGTGTGGTCCGAGCCCACTCCTACATAGAGCCCCTGCGGCAATGAGACCAGCACAAACTCCACCTCGCCGCTGCTGTCCGTCCCCGTAAAGTCCAGCTGCATGGATGTAGTCAGCAGGTTCGCGCCCACGCGATAAAAGCAGGGCACGGTGCGCGGACGCGCCACGCCGATGGCCGCCAACTCCGCGATGTGGCGCTCAACGCCCGCCGCATCGCGCCCCGTCCATCCAGCGATGATCAGGTCGCGTATCTCGGCCGTCTGGCTTTTTCCTTCAATTGCAAATTCAATAGGCGGCATTCTTCTCCCACGCACCAACAATTGCGGTCAACCGTTCATCCCCAACCCGGCACCATCGGGTCGGCCGCGACATATTCGGCATTCTCACCCTGCGCCGCCTGGCTGCTCCATGGATCGCGAACATAGGTCCCATATTTCCCCCGATAAAAAAGCAGTGGCTCGGCCTGCGCATGCAGGTGGAAGCGAACCACCCTGCCTATGAAGATGCGATGGTCGCCGCCGTCGACCTCGTCATGCCTGCGGCACTCGATTTGCGCCAGGCAGCCGGCCAGCAGGGCGCAACCATCCTCTCCATCCGCAAAATCCACGCTGCGCAACCACGCCGTGGACGGCCGGGCAAACATGTTGGAGAGCGCTTCCTGCCGGTGCGATAGGATATTCACGCTGAAGTTCTCCGCCTGTTGGAAATGCGGCAGCACGCCCGCGGTCTTGAGCAAAGAAAAAAGCACCAGCGGAGGATCCAATGAAACCGACGAAAATGAATTGATCGTGACCCCCACGTGCTCCCGTAAAGCGGTGCGCGCGGCGATAATGGCAACCCCGGTGGCAAAACATCCGAGGACATTGCGCAGGCCGCGTGTGTCCATCTCCGCCATGGGCCGCTATTGTCCCTTCGCCTCCGGCGCGCTGTAAGTGGAAAGAAACTGCTCCACCATCCCCGTGGCCTTACCCCAATCGCAGGTTCTAAAAGCATGGCCGCGCGTAACCATGTTCGCGCCGGCATAAAACATCTCGTACTGCAAATGCCGCGAGCCAAACTCCGACCCCACAGCATCCCAGGCCAGCTTGAAAAGCTTTACCCGCCCCAACGGGTCGGTCGCCGGCGACCGCTGCGTCTTGCCGATATAGTGAGCCGTCTCCGCGTTCGCAAAATCGTTCACCGAAGAAGGCAGCATGATCACGCCGCCGCCTGCAAGTTCGCGCAACTGCTGCACGAATTGCGGATACATCTGCTGCGTGAGCACCATGGCGGAATAGAGCCGTTGCGGATTGGGCATATAGTATTTCCCATACATCGATCCGCTCACTTCCATGGCCTCCACCAGCCCCTCCACCATCGTGGCCTCGGCCGCCATCTGGCCCAGCATCTCCCGCACCGCGGGAATGCCGATGACGCCATTGGTCTCGGCAATCTTTCGCGCCAGCCCCAGCAGGAACCGCATTTTCACCATTAAGCGAATCTGGCACTGGTAATTCTGATACACGTGCGTCGGCGCGGAATGCCACTGCGCCGCGGCCATGGCCACATCATTGTGGACGAACACCCGGCTCCAGGGCGCCTTCACGCAATCGAAGTACAGCACGCAGTCGTTCTCATCGAAGATTGCAGACAGGGGATTGTCGAACGCCGATGTCGCCGCGGCTTCGTAGGACTTGCGCGAAAGCAGCTTCAGCCCCTTCGCGTTCATGGGCACCATGGCCGTAAAGCTATATTTTTCGTCGCCTGGCTTCAGCGGCTGGATGGCCGCGACCATAACTTCGTTCGCCATCGGGCAGGCCGTGGCCAGCATTTTCGCGCCTTTGAGCGTAATGCCTTCCGCGTCTTCATCCACCACGCCGGCGGCGACAAACTCCTCCGCCTGTTCGCCGGCCCCTTTGCTGCGGTCGGCCTGCGGACTGATGATCGCATAGGTCAGGTAAAGATCGTGGTCACGCGCGTGCTCGAAGTATTCGGAAAGCGCCTGCGCATGGCGTTCGCCGTGGGCGCGAAAAAGTTCCATCCCCATGTACATTCCGCAAAGCGACGAGGCAACATGATCCGGCGATCTGCCCATGAACCCGCAGGTGAGATTAGCCCATGCTTCAAGGGCGCCTCGCCGCTCAACGAGTTCCGCATACGAGCCGGGCAACTGCCAGATGCGGCTCACCTGTCCCCCCGAGGAAGGGGAGGGGAA
>JASHTU010000603.1 GCA_030040395.1 Acidobacteriaceae bacterium | reverse complement strand
CGCTGGTACATCGAGCAGCTCGGCATCTTCCCCTCCCAGCAGATCGAATTCGACCGCCTGAACCTCACCTACACCCTGCTGAGCAAGCGCAAACTTCTCCAACTCGTCCAGGAAAACCGCGTCAGCGGTTGGGACGATCCGCGCATGCCCACTCTCTCCGGTATTCGCCGCCGCGGCTTCACGCCTGAAGCTATCCGCGCCTTCTGCGCAGCCATCGGCGCCACGCGCACCAACGGAACGACGGACGTTGAAATGCTCGAGCACTTCCAGCGCGACGACCTGAACCGCCGCGCCCGCCGCGCCATGGCTGTCCTTCATCCCCTCAAGTTGGTCATCGACAACTACCCTGCCGGTCAAGTGGAGTACGTCGAAGTCCAGAACAATCCAGAGGACCCCTCCTCCGGGACCCGAAGCGTCCCCTTCTCCCGCGAGGTCTACATCGAGCAGGACGATTTTCGCGAAGTTCCACCGCCCAAGTACTACCGCCTCTCGCCCGGCAAAGAAGTGCGCCTGCGCAACGCTTATTTCATCACCGCGCAGTCGGTCCAAAAGTCCACCGACGGCAGTCTTGTCGAAGTCCACTGCATCTACGATCCCTTAAGCCGCGGCGGCAACTCCCCCGACGGCCGCAGGGTTAAGTCCACCATGCACTGGGTGTCGGCCGCCCACGCCATCTCCGCCGAAATCCGCCTCTACGACAAGCTGTTCACCAAGCCGGACCCCTACGACTTCCCGGAAGGCGGCGACATCTTCGAGGACCTCAACCCCAATTCGCTGGAAATCCTCACCGGCGCCAAACTCGAACCCTCGCTTGCCAACGCCGCGCTGGAGGACCGTTACCAGTTCGAGCGCGTAGGATATTTCTGCCTCGACCCCGAATCGACCCAGGGTCATCTGGTCTTCAACCGCACCCTGCCGCTCAAAGACACCTGGGCGAAGATCGAAAAGAAGGCGGGGACGTAGGAACTTGCCTGAAATGTTGGTATATCAGATTGGTACATGCCCCGTTTCGTCCACGGGCACAAAATCCCCGTTCTCAAAATTGAACCCGCAATGCCGAATCGAATCGTTCACCTGATGCCCCAATCCCTTCGGCTCCAGATAATCAATGAGGGCTTGCCCTAAGCGGCGCACTCGTGCAGCTTTGGTCGCTTCATTCCACTGAGCCCACTGTCCATCTATCGCACTCTCAATCGGCGGCCTCCTAGTGAACCGACCCGTTTCGTCAAGGCCATCTGGAATCTGCCCTCTGTCCCATCCAGCATCTCCGGCAACAACCCGCATTTGGGACGCAGGGATACCAGACAGCACACGTGACAGCGTACCGTAGAGTTCTTGTATTTCACGCGAACTGAGAGGGAGCGGCATGACACCTCCAATCTGACGGGATTATCCACGAGGTCGCGCGGTAATTACAGCTTTTCTCTCAGGAGCGGAGGCGCGTTATGCAAGCTTTCGCCCGGCGTTTGCCCGGCGGGCGAATCGGTCCTTGCAGGCCCTCGCCCAAATCCAAAAAAGAAGACGCGCGCCTCTTCCCACTAGCGGGAGACAGTGTAGTATTCCTCCCATAACTCGACTCATTCCGAGGAGGAAGACATGCGAAGCGCTCGACTCTTCGATCTTATGGTTGTGCTGTTCATCGTGGCGTCAGGCCTTGCCACCGCATACGTCTGCTTTGGAGTCCTTAGCTCGCAGGCCAATGGACGATTTGAACAGTATTCCCTGGGAGGCGCCATTGTAGGGGCCGTGGTGTCCTGGAGCCTGCTGACGACGATCTACCTGCGCGTGCGGAAAGCCAGCGAGGATCTCGACGACCTGCGCAGACAAAATCAGGAGTTGCAGGGAAAGCTGATCCGTGGCGCGCCGCGTCCGGACGGCTTTGTGATTGAAGTCGACGAGCGGCAGCGCGTCGTTTTGGCCAGGCCCCAAGACTGGGAGCCGAAGGGAGGCATTATCTTTCAACTCGAAATGCCGGGAAAACCGGAAGACAAGGATAGCTTTGCCGGTTCATTTCGCTGCTCCTTCCTCCCCATCGACAAAAACAAGGATTCGAAGCAAACCGCGGAACAATACTATAACTACCAGCTCCAACAGCTTGAGGCTGAGGCCAAGTCGGGATACGTCCAATCGTATAGCAAGGAGTTTGCGCGACTTGGCGGAGAGGCAGCCTCGGCAGAGAGCCTGAAGGTGATCGCGCGTCAATTCGCGCGGGTCAAAAAATTAAGAGATCCAGGGTCCCTGCGCGCGCAACGAGTATGGGAAATCATCCCGTCAACGGAGTTTTTCGGCTGGATTTACGATTGTGCGCCGCCGCAGGTGGTTGTGGGCCATCCCACCTTCATAACCCTCCGGGGAAACGGCTTTCATAAGAAGGCGGTATGCAGGGTCAACAAGAAGAGCAGGGAAGCCAAATTCGTAGGGCCCGGGGTGGTCGAGGTGACGCTCGAATTGGAGGATGTCGCGAACCCGGGCTACTTGGAACTGGCGATTGAGAACCCTGAAACCAATGGCCGGTGGTCAAACCTGGCATGGATCACTGTGATCGAGGCGCCACATGATCGGCCGGCCGGCCCGGAGGCTCCCGCTGGCGACGGCGGACAGCAGGTTGCCCACGAAATGCCTGCCGCGGAGAATCCAAAGGAAGCTCCGGCCATGACCCCGGCAGAAGGCAGAGGAAAGAAATCCGCAACTTCAGCCGAAAGTCCCCAAGCGGGGGAGCCCGACGAGGCGTTTCTGGAGATAGTGAGCATGACCGTAATCTGCTACCAGGAGGCGTTGGAGAAGATTTTCTTTTTTGAATTTTGGGATGACTCGAGAGACTTTCTTGAGTCGAGCGATGAGTTCAATCGGGTCCTGGCCTCGGCGCGATTCCTGAACTGAGTGAAATGGATTCGCCGGTTGCGGCCGCCCATTCCTACTTCCCGATTACGTCGATGGGCACAGTAATCGTCTTGGGCGGCATGCACTGCCTCTGATCGCACGCCTGGTAGCGCAGTTTGCCCTGGACAAGATGATTGCCGGGGCTGGCCACCATCCGCGCCTGGATGGCAAACTCGCCGGTGTAGACGCTCAGCTTGGTATTGGGGTCGGCCGCCAGCGTCATCTCCGTTCCCGCCGGATAGCTTGCATCCGCGAGTCGCGCCCCCGCGCCCGCGGGAATCGAGAAGGTGGTTCCAATCAGATAATCGGCGCTGGGCGTATGGGAATTGATATGTAGCCCCGGCGCCACCCGAAAGTGGAGAGCCACCAAACTGGGCTTTCCGGTGGCCAGACTCACCTGCTCGGGAAAAAGATATTGCACCGCTTCGCTTTTGGCGGCAGCTTGACCCGGCCCGGTGCTCGAAACAAACTGCCCGCCTGCTCCAGGAGCCACAAATCCCAGCGCCGCAAGCGTCAATCCGGCAATCGTCATTCTCAATCCGGCCATCTTCCATCCGTTCAAAGCCACCGTTGCGCGTACCTGCAACTCGCCAGCTGAAAGTTAGAAGCTAGGAGCTAGGAGCTAGAAGCTATTAGCCGCCTTTAATCCGCCAGCGCCCTCTTGATATTCGCCTCAATAGTACTTTCCGACGTCAATCCCACCTGCGCCGCCACCACCGTTCCCTTGCGATCAACAAAAAACGAAGTCGGCAAATCGTCGACCCCGCCGTAAGGTTGGCTGATGCTGTCCCCGTCCATCAACATGGGATAGGGCACCTTTTCCTGCTGCGCGAACTTGGCCACCGCAGCCTTGTCTTTGTCCCATGCGGCCTTGTCACTGGGTTTTACGCCGTCACCCTCGGCGGAAATGCCCAGCACCTCAAAGCCCTGTTGCGCGTACTTTTCGCGCAGTTTCGCCAGCCACGGAGTTTCGATTTTGCAGGGGCCGCACCAAGTGGCCCAAAAGTTGACGAGCACGGCTTTGCCACGGTAGCTGGCGAGCGAAACCTGCTTGCCGCTCAGGTTCTCCAGGGTGAATGCCGGCGCCGGCTTGCCTTCGAGCGGGGCAACCGATTGGTTGATGAGTTGCTCAGCGTCGCTCGCGGTTGCGGGAACCATCTCGGCCTGTGCGGCGTCCAGCGCCGCGCGGCGTTCGGCCGCCTGCCGGCGGTACTCCCAATTGGCCCAGCCCGCCCAGGCGAAGATGGCCAAAAGCAGCAGCACGGCGGATAGAACAAGGGTATTGCGGCGAACGGGGAACGGCCTCATGGCTTTATTGTACGAGTGGGAGACTGTTACCATCAAAGGCCGATGAATCCTCCGCAATCCCATGCGCGCCAAGCCGGATCCCACGAGTCGGCGGCCTCCGCGTCCATCGATCCTCGCCCCGCCGACCTGGTGCGCACCGAGGCGGCGGCCCTGGAGGCGCTCGCCGGCCGGCTCGAGGGTGCCATGGCGTCCGCCTTTGACCGCGCCGTCGAGTTGATCCTCCGCTGCAGCGGCTCGAACGGCCGCGTGGTCGTCACCGGCATGGGCAAAAGCGGCATCATCGCCCAAAAAATTGCCGCCACCCTCAGTTCCACCGGCTCGCCGGCGCTCTTTCTGCATCCGGCCGAGGCCGTCCATGGCGACCTCGGCGTGCTCATGCCCGGTGACGTCGTGGTTGCGCTCTCGGCCTCGGGAGAAACCGAGGAAATCCTGCGCCTGCTGGCCACTCTCAAGCGCAAAGGCGATGCGCTCATCAGCTTCTGTTGCAACCTACGCTCTACGCTCGCCCAGGCCAGTGACGTGGCCCTCGATTGTTCTGTGGAACGCGAGGCGTGTGGGCTCAATCTTGCCCCAACTGCCTCCACGACCGCCATGCTCGCGCTCGGCGATGCGCTGGCCGTCGCTGTCAGCCTGCGCAAGGGCTTCCGCGCTGAGGATTTTGCCGAGCTGCACCCCGGCGGCAAGCTGGGCAAGCAGTTGGCCCAGGTCGGCGACCTGATGCACACCGGCGACGACGTGCCC
>JASHTU010000602.1 GCA_030040395.1 Acidobacteriaceae bacterium | reverse complement strand
GATGCCGCACCATGGGCTCGCCGCCCACCAGCGTCACGTGCAGTGGCTTGTGCCGCTCGACGAGGCCAAGCACGCCGTCGACGAGGTCGTCGCCACGCTTGTCAGCCAGATCGCGAAGCGTCACATCGCCACCCAGATGATCGGAGCCGTAGGCGTAACAGCCGGGGCAGTGCAGCGGGCATTCGCGCGTGACTTCAATGGAGAGCATCGGGGTGTGGCCGAGAAGCACCTTACCCCAGGACTTGAGAATATGAATAGTCTGCAACCTGGTCACTCCACGGGGGAAAAGAATGAAGGACTTACAGACGTACTGGAATGGATAGACGCCGCCGCGGGCGAAAGGGTGGTAAGGTGTGGGAAAAAAGTCGGTGGAAGCACGGATGGTGGGCGGCAATGACGGGATGAATGGGGTTCAGTTCACCATCGCCACGGAGGTCCTCCTGGATTTCTCTTTTTGTTCACTTGATTTTGGGCGCCAAAGGTTCCGCCGCTCCCGCAAGCCGCGGAAAGAGGCCACGAGGCTTTGGCGGTCTATCCAAGGGAAGAATTTCCGGGGCGAAGATCGCCCGCCGCTCGTCTCGGGCTCGGGCGTCGAAAAAGTTAAGGCTGGGTCGCCAACCAGCCGTCAAAAGACATAGACGGGTTGGATGTCATGCCTGGTTGCGTCTCGCGCAAGCCGGATATTTCGAAATTGCTCGGTTTCCTCGAGGCTCACATGCATCCGTTCTCGCACATGGGTGAACAGCTTGAGTAAGTCTGCGCACCATACGCTTGGGTTGTTGAAGCCGCTTGCAACGGAATAACGATGTGAAAGATGCCCACCGGCGCACGTCTTTCCCTCTCTGCAGTTACAGCAGGTCGGGCAGAGGGGCATGCCTTCGAAGATTGCCTGGGAGTGCATGGTTTCAGTTCGCAGCAGATCAAAGAAATTCGAAGTGCGCACGTTTAGCTTGATTCGGGCTAGTCCATCACCACAGGCGCGAAGATTATCAAGCCCCTCCATTTCTCCATCTGCTTCGATAAACACGTATCGGGGCGGACCGTTGCCAATCGCCTCACTGTGACTCTGACCGCCCATGATCACCCGCGCTACATCCTTTAAGTTGTTAATCTGGAAGTCCATCGTCCCCTCAAACCACCAATGGTCGAAAATCGGAATGAGAAAATCGGCGCACGGCGTTGGCCCAAAGCGTTGGTGGATGGGGCCGATGGTGTCGTGGGTAAAGTGCGGCATAAGATAGGTGACCTGTTTGCAGCCAAGACGTAAGAAATGCCGGTGCACAGTGAGAGGGTCTGCGCCGAGCGGGATTACGCAGCCGACGCCGTAGGGAATTTCCGATTCCTGCAATAGTCTTAACCCGCGCTCGACTTGATCATACGAACCTTGCTGCCGGTGATCTCTTCGCACTGCATCGTGAATCTCTTTAGGGCCGTCCATACTGATGCCTACGCTCACGCGGTGTTTCCGGAGCAAATCAATCCAGCGCGAATCGAGCAGCGTGCCGTTCGTCTGCATGGCCAGATTTACCTTTACGACGTCTCCCAATAAAGCCCGTGCTCTTCCGCACCAAAAATCAAACCTCTCACTGCCGATCAGACATGGCTCTCCGCCATGGAACGCTATGAGGATTCGATCCTGACCCGTAGCACTGCATTGCTGAAGGGTGCGTGTGATTGCGGCTTCAAACACGTCATCGGGCATCAAGGCTGGCCGGCCCCTCCAGGTGGAATCCGCCATGTTGTAGACGTAGCAGTACGAGCAGTTCAGGTTGCATCGTGAAGCGACCTTCAAGATCACCTGAGTAATGTGTTTCTGGTGCTGGGAATTCTCAGCCATAAAAAACTTCCGGGCGGGCCGCCAGTTGTGTTCGCTGTAGCATGAACCGCGCATTCCTAGACCTTAGTCAGAAAGCGGGCGCACAAATACCTTGACGCCAACAATTCATCTGCTGGCGACAACATCGAAGAGTCATTGCCCATGAGTTAGAAATTTTTCCTCGTTTGTAATCCTTGCGGCTTCAGTCTAAGGTGGCGCCTCTTTGAAGGAGGCGCCACTTGACTTTGCGGCTCCGGCGCACAGCAAAAGGAGAAGGGCTATGGCCTCAAAAGTGCACGACAAGGTTGGCGCATACTTCCCACAAAAGAATCGCGCTTCGCCCTGCGGGCAACGAAGAAGTGTTCGGGATTCTCCATGACACATCCAAGAGTCAACACAATCCCGCAACCAGCTACTGTTGAGCATCTGGCTCGGTCAGCCTACCAACTTCAGTGAGTAATTACCCGGACAGGTCGAATGAGGAGAGCTTCACTGGTTCACTCGGCCGTCTCCCACGTGATATTGATGTGCGTGATTTCAATGTGGTGTGGGCCGGTAACAGTCAGTTCAGACTGCAGGGCCGATTTGAGAGCATCCTGCACTTTCGCCTGCGCCCCTTGGGGAAGCGCCTTTTTATCCACAGTACCCGTAATGGAAACTTTTGCCATTCGTCCTCCTAATTGCTTATTGGGTGCGGGATTTGAAAGGGGCCCGATGGGAAGATGGCTAAGTATAGACGCACCCGGATAGGTTGTCAACGGCGCCATCGGCGCCATCGGCGCGTGTCATCGGCGCGCAAGTGCGCGATTGCGGCCGTCCGGCCGCCAAACGCCGATCCCTTGGGTCACCAGGGGAGGACTGTGGAGAAACCAGCGCAAAGATCCTACGGCTTAGGCGAGCCGATTGCCCACAATTTGCTGATTGATTCAGAAGTGTAACTATAGGAATGGCGGAGCACAGCGGCAATGGTGTCCCCGGTAACTGGGATAGGGAAGAGAGGCGGCCGCAGGCGAGAAGTACCCTCGAGTCACCTTGATCGTTTGTATCCTTCTTGAACAACCCAGGCGTCTACCCAAGATCAGGTAGAACAGGGGCCGAGATTGGAGACGCCTTTACGCCCGCCTTACCAGAGAGCGGATGAGAATACCCAAAAGCGCCAGCACCACCGCGCCCCAGAACGCGGGCACAATGCCTGCCACGCGAAAACCGCGCACGATGCTCGAAGCCAGCAGGATCATCAACCCGTTAATGACCAGCAGAAACAGCCCCAGGGTGAGAATGCTGAGAGGAAAGGTGATGATTTTGAGAAAGAGGCCAAGCGTCGCGTTCAACAGACCAATGACCAACGCGGCAATGAGCGCCGGCCAGAGCCCCCGAACGTAAAATCCGGGCACAATCTTCGACACCAGCAAAAGCGCGATGGCGCTGAGGGCCCATTGCACCAGCATTCCGGCCATGCTTCTCCTCACCTTTTGGAACGGTCACCGGTCGCGGGACTGCATGCAGCGGCCCCGGCGCTCCGATTCCGCATCACCCATTCCCCTTACGGTAGCGGGGATTGGCCGAGGGCGCAACACCAATCGTAGGTTGGGGAAGCGAAGCCTAATCCGCTTGTTTCACGGCCTCGTCCAGGTCGCGGGAAGGGTCGAGGGTCTCGAGGCCTTCGGCCTTTGCGGCTTCGAGCAGTTGCGGTGAGGCGGAGACGAAGGTGATCGGGGTGCCCTGGAACATGTCGCGCGCGGTAAGCGCGGCGCCCAGTTGAAGCGCGGATGGCCAGTGCAAAGAGGTCCGGTCGAGAAGTTGACGCGCGGCCTCGAGGACCGCCGGATTGAGGGGCTGCTGCACCGTGCGGGCGGCTTCAAGGCGCAGAACCTCGAGCGCCGCCGCCGCGTCGTCCGCGCTGATGTCGCCCGCCCGCTCCCGGCGGCGAATCGCCGCATACACCTCGAGCGGGGCGCCGGCCGAGATCAGCTTGCGGTTGTCATCCACCGACTCCATGAGCCGAATGAGCGCCGCGGTGCCGGGCTCCTGAACAAACAGCTTGGCGAACGCAGTAGCCTCGAGAAAATAAAGGCTCACTCGGCACCCCGCTCCTGCTCGATCACCTCGGCCAGAGGCTCACCCTGGACAGCGACGGGATGGAAGCGCGGCGTTTCCTCGGGCAGGCCTGCCTCGGCCCGGTTCAGGCGGATGGTGGTGGTGGGGTACGCCGGGGTCTTGGGATTTGCGATCTTGCTGGTCAACACCACTCCCCGCTGGATTGCCTCGGCCAGCACCGACTGGCGCGTATCCGGGTGTTGATTCCAGCGGAAGGCCTTGCGCGGCAAAAACGAGTCGCGGAACCACTTCAGGGCGATGAAGGCGTGACCGCCCCGCTCCGCCTCAGCCAGCGCGGCGCACAGTTCCTTGACGCGCACCTCCATATCCGCCGGCACGATGGTCTCCGGAGCTTCGTCCTCCTCGAAGATCGGGGTGGCCGTTGCCCGCGGGGCGCGCACCGGGCGCGCATAGGATTCACCGTCGCTGACACGCTCAAAGTAGATGCGCACTTCGTCCTCTTCCGGCGACCAGGTGTCGGCCGAAGCGTTGCGGCGTTTGCTGCGGCCGTTTTCACTACACAATTCCACAATGACGCGATACCCGGGAGGAGCCAGAAAGCGCAGCGCGCGCGCCAGGCCCGGATCCTGCGAATACGCCAACTCCGTCAACGCCTCTTCAATAATCTCTTCCGCTGCGGGAACGCTCAAATTGCTGCTTTCCATGTTGCCCTGCGCAGACCTTGTCGATTTCATCACGTCTCTCCATCTCTAACCGCGTCCCGGCCAAGCTGGCGGCGTTTGTCCCTCTTCCGGCCGGTTTGGGCGTCGCGCGGCACGCTCTGCGCAAGCAACCACTGCCCGGGTCCTGTGACCTGCGTACATTTCGGAGATCCGGGTCAAATGGCCGCCCTCGGCCAACAAAGACGAAGCGCAAAACATCCACAACCGCCTTCCCCGTGGCCGGCAAGCGCGTTCTCCACGCATCGCGCCTTTTCCGGCCCGGCCGTCGTCCGCATCCGTCGTTGCGAGCTTTGTACGCTTCAACTAATACACGGCGCCCCGCCGTTGCTCCGGTGGGACCGATTGGGCGTCTCTGAAGCACCCTCACTACTGATGTGTCGGATTCATGCTGGATCCGGCCAGCATAAAGGGGCCCCTGGCATTTTCTCGAATGTTGATAGTCGGCGCATGTGTTTATAAAGGGCTCTTAACCTAACAAAAAGCCATTCTTCCCCACGCTTCCTTTTTTCCTGCGGTTGTTTTCGAGAAATTTTACTCGTGCGACGGAAAAGCTATACGACCTTCAGTTTACCTGAAAACGGCCCATCGCAAAGGGCAAAAAGCAGCCCCTGGGCTCCGGGTCACCCGGTTTTGCTAAATTGCGCGCGCGCCACGCTTACAGACGACAGGGGAATTCGTACAATAGAAGACATGCGTCGTAGCTGGCGGTTTTTGGCGCCCCTTCTGTGGGCTTTGGCGGCAATTGGATTGCACGCCGAGGGACCGGCGTTCGATCTCGCCGGTCCCAAGGTGGACGTACACGTGAAGCGCGGGTCGCTGACCCTGCCCATCTCTGAAGCGCCGAATCTTTTGCCCGGCGACCGGCTCTGGATCCATCCCGATCTGCCGGAAAGCCAATCCGCCCACTTCGTGCTGGTGGTCGCGTTCCTGCGCGGGAGCACCAATCCGCCCCCTCCGGAGTGGTTTACGCGCGTCGAAACCTGGACCCGCGAAGCCCACGACGAAGGCGTGCTTGTAACCGTACCCGCCGAGGCGGAGCAGGCGCTTCTTTTCCTGGCCCCGGAAACCGGCGGCGACTTCAATACCCTGCGCAAAGCGGTCCGCCAAGAGCCCGGCTCCTTTGTGCGCGCCGACCAGGATTTGCAGGCTGCAAGCTGGGAGAGAATGCGGCTGGAAAACTACCTCAACGACGTTAAAACCACCTCCCAGACCGATCCCGCACTGCTGAAGAAACACGCCGAGATGGCCGCGCGCAGCCTGGGTATCAAGATTAACGAGAACTGCTTCAACAGGCCCGCTGACCAACAGGCCTCCTGTCTCTCCCAGAACTCCGAAGGCTTGGTCCTGGACGACGCCAATGCGCAATCGCTGATGAATCAGTTGGCAGCCGGCGACACTTTGGACCTGGTAAACCAGCTCAGCTCGACCACCTTCGCCGGCGGCGGCGTATACAGCCCCTACATCGGGGCCATTGTGGACACGGCGCGGATTCTTTCTTCGCTGCACACCGCGCACTTTCAGTACATACCGGCGCTGGCGTTGCCCACCGCCGACACCCTCAATCTGCGGCTGAACATCCCGCCTTCTTTCCGCAATCCCAAGTCGGTGGTGGTGATCGGACTGCCCCCCATCGGTCCCGCCCGGCCAGAACCGCTTTATCCCGTCAATCCGGAAGACGACTTCTGCGCAACCAAACCCGGCCTGGTGCTGCCGGCCGAGGGAGCGCCGCTGGTCTTCGCCACCCAACTTGCTCACAATCTCTTCCTGCACATTGAGCCCCAGGCGCAGGGAGACAATCCGTCCGCGGCAGCCCCCCCCATCGACCTGCCTGTAAAGCCCGATCCCGTGCAAGGTGGTCTCGTTTTCGCCGACCCTGCGCCTGCGTTGCCTCCCGGCCCCCTTACCGCCGTATTGCGCGGCAAATGGGGATTCGACGATTGGGAGGGACCGACCTTCCATTTGTTTGCGCCGGATCCCGGCAAGTGGGCGTTGGAGGCGAGCGACCAATCTGCCCTGGTGGTGGGCCGCGAAGACACACTTCACCTGGTGGGAGAAGGTGGGCAGTGCGTACAGCAGATCCAGGCGCAGATCGAGAAACGCAAGCCGGTGAACCTGCCATGGACTTCGCCCAAGCCGGACACCCTGCAATTCAAATTGCCTCTCGACAGCGCTTCTCCCGGCACGGTCGAATTGGCGGTCTTTCAATACGGCCTTAAGAAGCCCGACCGGCTCAAAATGACCGCCTACGACGCTGCGGCTTCTCTGGAGGGCCTGACCCTGAGCGCGGGCGATAAGCAAGCGACCCTGACCGGAACGCGTCTCGACGAAGTGGCCATGGCTCGGCTGAACGGAATTGCGCTGACCCCCT
>JASHTU010000601.1 GCA_030040395.1 Acidobacteriaceae bacterium | reverse complement strand
AGCTTTTTCCTAAGGAAAAAACCGCTTAACTCCAGCGGCTCCGGGATGGAGCAACTCTGAATCTGTTCGAGCCGGCGGCGAACTGCCGAGTTCCGATTCCTGGACCGACAAGCGCGGTCCAAGAAATCGTGGCGGGAAATCGTGGCGGGGAATCGCGGCGGGGTATCGCCAGTTCCGGATTTCCTTCATACTCGTTCTTGCGATGGCGAAACGCAAGCCAAACCGGTTTTCAGCCGCCAAAGCGGTGAAGGCGAATGCCCGCGAACGGGTGGGGCAGCCCAAGGCTGCACGCGTCATTGAACCCAAGCCGAGGACCGGGCGCGCGGCCAAGCACAAGCCCAAGCTCGAAGAGTTGATCGAGAAGGAGCAATAGCCGCCGAGCGGGAGCGCACCCCGCCCATTTTCTGCGGGCAAATAGTTTGTTTTCAGCGGTTTGCGCAATGGGTCGCGGGGTAAATATCTGAAGACACATAAGAATACCCTGCAAGTTGGGCCTGGGAGGAAGTGCTTTGCAATGAAGGAGTTGGGGTGAGCCAGGTGGGCCGCTGCCGGCGGTCCCGGGGAGCCACGGCGGGTAATCCGGGCGCTTATAGGCGCGCAACTCAGTGCGACAAAATCGCGAATCCGTGGTGTAGATACCGGATGGACCGGCGCAACAGCCTTTCAAGGAACATTTGTTTCCCGCTGCACCATGTTCTTTTGCAAATAGCCCTCGATCTCTTCGAGAGTCTTCCCTTTGGTTTCAGGCAGAGAAGCAGCGAGAAATAACAGTCCGGCCAGGCAAATCAGCGCATAGGTCCAGAAGGCGCCCGAGGCTTTCAGCGCCGCATTGAGCAATGGAAACGTGTAGGTGAGCAGAAAACATGCGGCCCACAGCGCAGTTACCGCAATGGACATAGCGCTGCCCCGGATGCGGGTTGGAAAAATTTCCGCAATCACCACCCAGGTGACCGGGGCCAGCGACATGGAATAGCAGGCGATGGCGCCCAGCACCAGCGCCAGCATCGGCTTGCCATGCACGTGCAGCCGGTACAGTTCCCCGAGCACGCCGTAAATCATCACTAACCCGGAAACGCCGGTCAGGAGCAGGATGCGTCTTCCGAAGCGGTCGATGGTGAAGAGCGCGAGGAAGGTAAAGGCCAGATTGACTGCACCTGTGATGACAATATTGAAGAGGATGTCGGAGACGTGGTATCCGGCGGCGGCGAAAATTTCCTGCGCGTAATTGAAGATCACGTTGATGCCCGACCACTGCTGGAGCACGGCCAGCGCCACGCCCAGCAAGAGCACCTTGCCCATCCCGCCGGAAAAGAGGCTGGCCAAAGTGGAGCGGTGGGAGGAGGTTTGCGTTTGGTCAGAGAGATCTTCAATCACCTGCTCTGCGTAGGCGCAACCGCCGAGCCGTTCGAGCACTTGAAAAGCAGGCTGGATGCGGCCCTTTGCGGCCAGCCAGCGGGGACTCTCCGGGACCAGGAACGAGGTGATGAGGAAACAAGCTGAGGGGACCGCGGTGGCCGCGAACATCCAGCGCCATCCCCACTGGCCGTTCCAGGACATGAGGATGTCGTGGGCCGTGAATCCCGGCGGCACGGGGCGGGCGATGAGCCAGTTCACGATCTGCGCGAGAAGAATTCCGATGACAATTGCCAACTGATTGAGGGACACCATGCGACCGCGCAGGTGGGCCGGCGATATTTCCGCGATGTACATGGGCGAGACGCCCGAGGCAAGGCCGATGGCGTAGCCCCCGGCGATTCTCGAGGCGACGAAGGCGCTGAAGACGTTGGCCATGCCGACGCCCAGGGAGGAAACAACAAATACGAATGCAGCCAGAATGAGCAGGCGCTTTCTGCCGAAACGGTTGCTCAAAGGTCCGGATGAAAGCGCGCCGATGAGGCAGCCGATGAGCGCGCAACTCATGGCCCAACCCACCAGCGAGGGCGAGTTGAGATGAAAGTAGCGCTCGTAAAAAGGCTTGGCGCCGCCGATCACTACCCAGTCATAGCCGAATAAAAGCCCACCCAAGGCGCCGGCAAGCGCCACCAGCCAGAGGTACACGGAATGTGTGTCCGCGGCGCGGGCGGGGTTTGCGCCAGGAGTGGGCAGGGGCGCAATCATATTGCCGGCGCGACCTTGGCCGCCGGCGTGCGTTTCTGCTCGATCTGGTTCAGTGTTTCAGCCGCAAAAAGGTTGTTGGGATCCTCGGCGAGCACCTGGCGCAGAAGCAAAACGGCCTTGGCGGCATCGCCCAGCCCGTGATGGGCCAATGCGCTCAGCAGCAACGACGCCACGCGGTGGCGCTTGCCGAGGTCGTCGTTAAAGAGGAGCATATTCGGCAGCGAGGTGGCAAAGTAATCCAGCTTAGGCTCGCGTTTCATTTCTTCGTCCGCAGCTTTTGCGAGTTCCGACAAAACCACGGCGGCCTGCTTCTCGTCGCTCAGTGCGCGCAGCGCGAGGGCTTGAAAATAAGATTGTATTCCGGCCTCAGGCAGCGGCGCCGCCGCCGCGGTCCAAAAGACATGGGCTGACCTTTGGTCTCCGAGTTGCTGCGCGACTACGCCGGACAAATAATCCAAATCGCGCTCCAGCGTGAGCAAGTGTTTGCCCTCGCCGAGATTTTCAGGATAATGGCGCGCCGCTTCAAAGTGGCGCAGAGCCTGGCCCGCGTCGCCGGCCGCCAACGCCGCTCTGCCCAGCGCGCGGTGCGCATTGACATACTGTGCCGAAACAAGGCCCTCTCCGCCTTCCCAAGGATTGAAGCGGCGGCGGCCCAGGTTGTCCAGCGCCTTCTGCCAATGTCCGGTTTGGTTGAGGAGAGTGATGTATTCAACCGTCAGATCGTCCCTTTGTGCAACCAGCGCGGGGTGGGCTTCGAGCAAACGCAAACGCTCTTGGGGCGCTGCGAGGCCGGCTCTCTTCTTCAACTGATCCCATTCGTAGAGGAGACGCGCATCGGCCGGGTTGGCGGCAAATGCGCGCTCGTACATGCGGCCGGCCGCCTGCGGATTGTTTAGCACGTTGAATTCCGCTATGCCGAGGTTGCGCCATGGAATGGAGAACGTGGCGTCCAAGGCGACCGATCTGCGCCAGCAGCGAATGGCGTCTTCATAGCGGCGCTTGTCGTAGTAAAGGTTTCCCAGATAATAGTGCGCTTTGGCGGCGGCGGGATTGCGCGCGATGGCCAGCTCCAGCACGATCATCTCTTCAAGCCGTGCAGGGAAACAATAGCGCGGCGAAGCTGCCTCAGCGTGTGCTGCATACTCGCTCGATTCATGGTCGCGACCGAGCAAGGAACAGAGCCACGAAAGCGTGTGCCAAAGCATGGGATGATCCCACCGCGCCACGCCGATGCAGGCCTGGAGCAGATCGGCGGCATCGTCGCGAAGACCGCACCAAGCCAGGTCGTAGACCACGTCGAGCAGGGTCTGGATGTCGCCATCGAGCGCGGAGACAAATGCGCGCAGGTCATCGTCTTTGCGCGTCAAGAGAAACTGTTCCGCGATGGCGCCGAAGTCGAGAGGATCGAGCGACAAGGTTGCTGAGATTGCGTCCTGCGCCTCGTCACTCCGCCCCAGCCGGCGCAGCAGCGACGCTTGGAGCGCGCGCGCCTTGAGATTCTCAACATTGGTGGCCAAGCTCCGGTCAACCTGCTGCAGCGCGCCTGCGAAATCGCCACGCCCGGCGCTTATTGACGCCAGCGCATAATATCCGCAGCTCTGCCAGGCGTAATTCCATACAGATTTATGAAAGGCTTCATAGGCTTCTGAAGTTTTGCCTTGATAGAAGCGCGCCAAACCCAGGTTGTAAAAAGGCTCGCCGTCATAGGGATTGGGATTTCTGAAGGTGAGCCGGTGAACCGCGGATGCAAAATGCTTTTCCGCCTCGGCAAATTGTCCTCGACGCAGGTGAAGAAGTCCCACGGCGTTTTGGAGCCGCGCATCGTCGGGGTCCCGCTTGAGGCCCTCGATCCAATAGGCTTCAGGGGATCGCGTGGCATGGCGGTATTGCTGGAGATGAAGCCCGGTCAGATACAGCTCATCGGCGCTGACGATTTGCGCGGGCGGTGGCGGCTCAGTGGCAGGTTGCGGCAACGGCCGTTGGTCGGGCTTTTCCGGCTGGTACGCGATCAGTTGGTCGCCTGAAGCGTTGAAGACCGCCAAGCGAAACTCTTCCGGCGTTGCGCCGGCGGCCTGAATCAACTCTCTAAACGGCGCGCCGGGCGCCAACTCGCACTGGCGGTCGAGCATCGGCTCGCGATTGCGGGTTAACAGCACGCGTACGCTGCGCCGCGAAGTAACACAAGCGCCCACGCGCACTTCTCCCGCCTCGCATTCGAGATTCACTGCGGCTTCGGTGTTGGCGTTTTTGGCCGGCCCAATTTTCTGAATCGGGCACCAATATTGGCTGAAGGTTTTGGTTTCGTACGGCTGCAGCGAAGAGAAATCGGGCTGATTGTCTGTGTAGGCGCCGGCCATCAATTCAATGTAAGGGCCATCTTCGTCGGTCAAATTGCGGTCCCACGCATAGCCGAATTCTGCATTGCCCCATGTCCAGAGCTTTTTGCCGGGCGCAACGTGGTGATTGGACGTGTAAACAAGGCCCGCTTCGCGAGCGTGATCGTAGCCGCCGCAGAAGTCGTATTTCGACTCCGTAACCATGTACGAAGTGGGAACCGGAATATTCTTGTACCAGGAAATGTCTGTGCCGGGGCTGTAATCCACTCCGTAGTAACGGCCGCGCGCGATAGGGAAAGACGTGACTGCGCGCCTGGCGTGGTCGACTACGAAAGTTACGTCGGGCGGAAAGAAGGCCTGGTAGCGCTCGTGTACGCGGACTGCGACGTTGCTCCACCACAGGAACGTCTGCGGCAGGGGCGTGCGGTTGAACAGCCGCACCCGAAGCTCGACGAGCGCTTTACCCGGCGACAGGCGGACCCCGGCCATGCCCTTCATGCGCAGCATGGGATCGTGTTCGCTGAGCCAGACGGTGCAACTGCCGTCCGGGC
>JASHTU010000056.1 GCA_030040395.1 Acidobacteriaceae bacterium | reverse complement strand
GAGCCCAACTGGTAGTACATGACGTAGTAGGGCTTGGACTGCATCATGGGCTGGTCCTCGACGAACTTCGCGGTAGCGATGCCGCCGATTTGCGCGCTCTGCGTCTGGAGCAAGGGCGTTTCTGTAGCGCTGACCTCCACCACGGAGCTCTGCGCGCCGACCATGAGCTTCACATCGAAACGCGGGACCGCGCCAAGGTCCAGGACGATACCGGTTTGGATGTACTGTTGGAATCCCTTGGCCTCGATCATCAGCGTATAGGTGCCGGGGGCCAGGTAAGGGATATAGTAGGCGCCGTCGGCATTCGTCGTGCCGGGCGTGGTTACGCCAGTGGCGTTATTCGCCAGGGTGACTTTGGCATTCGGAACCACCGCGCCCGTCTGATCGCTCACCGTTCCCACGACGGTGGCGCTCATGGCATTCTGAGCCGCCGCAAGCGCGCCCATCGTGAACCACACCGCGGAGCACGATAACGTGATCTTCACAACCGCGCCGAGGAATTTCTTCAAGCTTGATCCGGGTTTGAGCTGCGAGGCGTCAAAGCCGCGCTCCAAGTTCTTCGAACGAATCATTTCGACCTCCAGGTAGATCCGTGATCGTTGGTTTGTCAGACGCGATTCCTCACGCCTTGCATCGGCCACACAGGTCATCGCGGCGAGCCCGGTTGGAATTCCAAGTTGCTTCAGCCCCAAAACAAGGCGAGGCTGGCGGCCGGAATAGCTAATTTTGCTCCCAGGAGATGCAACCACTCATCGTGCCGATCATAGGAAACCCGACAATAGCAGGGAAGGGTCCGATCCGTATCATTTTGACTTTTCCATCTATCACTGGTTCATTTATGAAACATTGCCTCCTGAACCTTCAACGGAGACGGCCCTCACAATAGATCAAGCTTCGAACCTCTGTCAAGGCTTTTCTGGCGCCGGCGCGAATGCCTGGAAAACCTCTGCAATCTGCGGAGTCGCCGCGATTTCAGCCCGGGCGCCGGTGCTGCCGCCGCGCGGCGCAACTGCGTGCGCCGCGCCCGTCTGTTTCCCTGTCTCGGCCGGCTATTCCTGCCGCCCTTGCCAAGCGGCCGGGCCCGCCGTTTTTTGTACGACGCTCCTTCACGACGGGCGACCTGAAGCTTCCGGCCGTTTCGGATTTCAGGCTTGAAAGCGGCTCCGCCAACGAGCAACCGCACTGAAAAAGCATTTGCGTGCGAAAACGGCACAAGGGTATAGTGGGCCTTGACCGGAAATGTATAGCTAAATCCCGGTAAAAATTAGATCGAGGATATTTCTATGATGATGAACCGCCGCAATTTCCTTGCTTCCCTCTCCGCCACGCTGTCGCTTCTACCAGCGGCCTTGTCGCAAGCCGAATATCGGGGGCCCGCAAATCGAAATGTCAAATGGGCGGTTTCTGAGGCGCTTTGGGGCCACTTCCCTCCGGGTCCTTTCACCGATATGCTCGACGTGATGAAGGAAACGGGCTTTATCGGCATGCGTGTCACCGGTTTCCCGCGCAGCATGGAGCGGTACGGATTGACGCAGGCGCAAATGCAGAGCGAGTTTTCCAAGCGCAATCTCCACGTGGTCACCATCTCCTGGAATGGCCGGCTGCAAGACCCGGCCGCGCGCCAGCAGGATCTGGACAGCGCGCGCAGCGCCATGAAGTTTCTGGCCGACTTTGGCGCCAACCACCTGGTGGTGTTTTCGCCCAGCCGCAACGCGCCGGGAGCCAACACGCCCGCCGGCTTTAAGGAGTTGTGCGAGCGCTGCAACCAGATCGGCGAAGTGGCGGGCGAAATGGGGTTCACGGCTGGCCTGCACAATCACATGGGCCAAATGGTCCAGAATCAGGACGAGGTCGACCGGTTTATGTCCATGACCGATCCCAAGCTCTTTGGCCTCTCTCCCGATACTGCCCATCTGAATCTCGCCGGTTGCGACGTGGTGGGGACTCTGAACCGCTATAAGCATCGCATACATTTTCTCGACTACAAGGACTCCAAGTGGACCACCCCCACGCAGGACTGGGTTGAGCCGAACGGAAGGGTGCTTCCCAAGGATTCCGCCGGGGCGCGCTTCCAGAACAGCATCTACGACTTGGGCGACGGGCAGGTTGATTTCCCCGGCTGCCATCGGGTTCTGAAGAGCATACACTTCCGCGGGTGGATCTGCGTCGATCTGGACACGGCCCGGTTGGGTCCGCTGGCCGACTACAAACGCTGCGGCGACTATGTCGTCAATAAACTGGAGCCTATTTATTTATGAAGATGAATCGCCGGGAATTTGCTTTGGGAACCCTTGCAATGGCGGCTTCGGCATCGGCGCAAAAACAAAAATACAGCATTATTGACGCCCAGATTCATGTCTGGACGAGCGATCCGCGTTACCCTTGGGCGCCGGAAACCAAGAATCCGCCCAAAGAAAACCGCACCCCCGCCATGGCGCTCGAACTGATGAAGGCCAACGGTGTGCAGCGAACCGTGATTGCACAGTACATCGGCTACCGCTGGGACAATCGCTACGCCCTCGATTCCATCAAAAAATTTAGGCCTTATTTCATGGCCGTCTGCCGCGTGAACCCAGAAGACCCCGCGGCTCCCGACCAGCTTTCTCATCTCACCGAGCAAGGATTTCACGGCGTGCGCATTAGTCCCTCGGCGAACGCGAGCGGCGATTGGATCGACGGTCCCCTCATGCCGCCGCTATGGAAGCGCGCCGAATCGCTCCATGTGCCCATGCAAGTGTATGCTCCCATCACCCGCATGCCCGACTTGGTTCACCTCATCGAACAGTGCCCCGATCTCACCGTAGTCATCGACCACATGGCCGATTGTCCCATCGACCGCCCCCAGGAGCTCGACAAGCTTATTGCACTGGCGCGCTATCCGCGCGTATTTGTGAAAATTTCTCACACCTGGTCGATTTCCCACCAGCCCTATCCCTGGCTGGACGCGCAGGAATACGTCAAGCGGCTTCATGCCGTGTATGGCCCGCAGCGGCTCATGTGGGCATCGGATTGGCCGGTGGATCTGAGCTGGACAACCTACGACAAGACCTTAAGCGTAGTTCGCGACGAGATGAAGTTTCTCAACGCGGAGGATAAGAGCTGGATCCTCGCGAAGACGGTGCAGCGCGTCTGGCCGTTCGCGTAACGTCGAAGCCGCGTCGCCATTTGATCTCGACTGTCGAGACCCCAGGTTTCCGCACGCGGAATGCACCGCATTTTCCGGCTTTCCATACCGTTGATTCCAAACCACAGAAAATTCGAATGCAAAGGGTCTATACGGTGCGGAGGTGCAGCCATGCGCGGCAGCGCTCCGTTAGGGTCGGAGCTTCAGGGCACCCTAAATAGATTTGGCGATTGATCGCCATCAGCATCCTGATCGCCTCCAATTGCGCGTCGTTGGCGCAAAATGATCCGCCAGCATCGAGGAACTCGTCCATCAAATAATCGATGGCGTGGCCCAGCTTTTCCAGCGCCTGGCCCGCCTCCGGCGAAATCCGCCGGCGCCGCCGTACTCCGGTGCGGCAAGCGAGAATGGCTACCGCCGAATCGTCAACGACCGTGGGCGTTGTGGGTTCTTTCATTGAGGTCATCCTCGTCCTCTTTCGCGTCATTCCCTAGGTGGATTTCAGGTTTCCGCAACTGGCTTTCAGAGGACGAACGTACCGCTTTCCCCCACCAGCACCCTCGTAGTATTCGCTGCGAAGCCGCAATTTCATGTGACGACACTCACAGATGACGCCTCCCGAAGCCCATGGGGTTCCGTCATTTGCGACCCTCCGCATCGGCGCACCTTGAGAGTCGAAAGCCCAGGCGTGTTCACGCCGCCACAGCTCACCCTCCCCACGCCT
>JASHTU010000600.1 GCA_030040395.1 Acidobacteriaceae bacterium | reverse complement strand
CCGCGCCGGGACGGGCGGCGACGAGGCATCGCTCTTCGCAGCGGAGGTTTTCCGCATGTACACGCGCTTCGCCGAACAGAAGCGCTGGAAAGTGGAAGTGCTTTCGCTGTCGGAGTCGGGCGTGGGCGGCTACAAGGAAGTGATCGCCATCATTGAGGGTGAGCGCGTCTACTCGCAGCTCAAATGGGAAAGTGGCGTTCACCGGGTGCAGCGTGTGCCGGAGACCGAGCAGCAGGGGCGTGTGCACACCTCGGCGGTTACCGTGGCGGTGCTGCCCGAAGCCGAGGAAGTGGACATCAAGATCGAGCCCAAGGATCTGCGCATCGACACCTTCTGCTCCTCGGGTCCCGGCGGTCAGTCGGTCAACACCACATACTCCGCCGTGCGCATCACCCACCTGCCCACCGGAACTGTGGTCAGCTGCCAGGACGAGAAATCGCAGATCAAGAACCGCGATAAAGGCATGCGCGTGCTGCGTTCGCGGCTCTACGAGATGGAAATGGAAAAGCAGCAGGCGGAGTTGGCGCGGGAGCGCCGTTCTATGGTCGGCTCAGGTGACCGCAGCGAAAAGATCCGCACCTACAACTTTCCCCAGAACCGGTTGACCGACCATCGCATCGGCCTAACGCTGCACCAGCTCGACCTGGTGATGGAAGGCCGTCTGCAGCCCATCGTCGACGCGCTGATCGCGCACTACCAGGCCGAGCAGTTGAAAGCCGGGACTACGCAGGCGGCCTGATGACGCTCGACGAGTGGCTCGCGAAGGGGGAGGCGCAACTCCGCGCCGGGCCGCATCCCGAACGCGCCCGCCGCGACGCCGAGACGTTGCTGCAGCAAGCCACGGCGAAGAGCCGCGCCTGGCTCATAGCCCACGCGGAGGATCACTTTGCCGGATGTGCGGCGATCGGCTACGCAACGCTCCTCGCTCGCCGCGCCAGGGGTGAGCCCATCCAGTACATCACCGGTGAAGCCGAGTTTTACGGCCTGCTCTTCCGCGTCACCCGCGAGGTGCTGATTCCGCGCCCCGAGACCGAGCATGTAGTCGAAAAAGTGATCGAGCTGGCCGCTGGTCTTGTCCATCCGCGCATCGTGGACATCGGCGCGGGCTCAGGCGCCATCGCCGTGGCCGTTGCGCACCATCTTCCCCAGGCGTCCATCACGGCCACTGAACTTTCGCTCCCCGCGCTCGAAATCGCCCGCGAAAACGCCGCGCGCAACGCCGTCGCCGCGCGCATCCGGTTCCTGCACGGCGATCTGCTCTCGCCGGTTGCGGGGGAGCTATTCGACATGGTGGTTTCCAATCCGCCTTACGTGGCTGAGGCCGATGGCGCGACGCTCGCGGTCGAAGTGCGAGAATTTGAACCGGCCGCGGCGCTCTTTGCCGGCGGCGACGGCCTCGACCTCTACCGCCGCCTCATTCCGCAGGGATGCGCGGCCCTCGTCCCCGGCGGGTGGATGGTGCTGGAGATCGGCTACGGACAGCAAGCGCCCATCCATGCGCTGTTGGAGCAAAACGGATTTGGCGAGATCGCCTTTACGCCCGATCTGCGGGGCATTCCCCGCGTAGTCGCCGCGCGCCGCCCGGCCCCGTCGAGCTAGATCACTTCTCCTTCACATTTAGCCCTTGGAATTTCAATCGAAGGTGGCGATTCTTTGAGAAAATCGCCACTTGAGTTCCCGGCTTCGGTGTACAGCAGAAGGAGAAGTGCTATAGCCCTCTCTAACGCGCCCGGCCGGTTTTCTCCAGCTCGCGATGAAAGCCCAGATCCTGGCCCGAAAGGCTCTTTATAATATAGGCAATCTGCCCGTAGTGCAAGCCGAAGTGCTCCACGGCGTGAAACACGGCGTAGAGCCCCGTGACCGTATAGCCCTGAATCTCGTAGGTGGCGAGCAGTTCCTCCGGCGTCAGTCGCGCCAGCACCCGCCCCGCCTCTTCCACTGTCGCGCCCAGCCGCGCCAACAGTTCGGCGGCCGTGGCCGCTCCCTGCGCGTTGAACTCCTGCGGCCGGTTGCGCGTGTCTTCGCGGCGCTCGAACGAAGCCACCAGCCACTGTCCGATGTTGCCGTTCAGGTGCAAGAGCAGGTTACCGATGCTGTTGCTCGCCTGGTTGGGCCGCCACCACACCTGCTCCTCGGTGAGCGGGGCCACGCACTCTTTGATCCGCTTCCAGTGCTGCTCCACGAGGGAGCGCCGGGCGCAATCGAGAAACAGCGCCGAAATTTGCGCGTCCGATGCTGTCATAGCTGGCTGAATCTCCTTTCGGGATGCGCTCCCGCAGTCGGGGCCTGTTCACGCCCTCTCAAATCAGTTCGTAGCCCGCGAACCAATAGCCGATCTCGAAGGCCGCGGTCTGCTCGCCGTCGGAGCCGTGAATGGCGTTCTCCTGGATTGAAGCCGCGAATTTCTTGCGGATGGTTCCCTCCTCGGCGTTGGCGGGATTGGTGGCACCCATCAGTTTGCGCAGATCGTCGATGGCGTGCTCCTTTTCCAGAACCATGAGCACCAGCGGGCCAGACGACATGAAGGTGGTGAGCGCGTCGAAAAACGGCCGCTCGCGGTGCACGTAATAGAAACCCTCGGCTTGCTGCTTCGATATGCTTTGCCTCTTGACCGCGACGATCTGAAATCCGGCCTTGTCGATCTCGGTCAGGATGGCGCCGGTTGCGCCGTTGCGGACCGCGTCCGGCTTGATGATGCTGAAGGTGCGTTGCGCCACTCGAACCCGCTCCTTTGCGGAAGTCTTCTCGAAATTCATTGTAAAGGCCGGCCGGGGAAAGCCGGCATTGCGAAACGATCTTGAGTTTTTTAAAGTGTTACTTTAAATTTATCACATGTCTACGATCCGGCGCCAGATCATTCCCGCCCTGCTTACGGCCCTGCGCCGTTTTCCCGCCCTCGTCATGACGGGGCCGCGCCGGTCCGGTAAGGCCACGCTGCTGCGCTCCGCCGCCCCCCGAGCGCAGTACGTGCTGCTCGAAGACCCCGATGTTCAGGACCGCGTGCGCCGCGACCCGCGTGCTTTTCTTGACGGCCTCAAGCCGCCGGTGATCTTCGACGAAATCCAAAACACCCCCCAATTGCTCGATTACGTGCGCACCCTGGTGGACGCGCATCCCCGCCGCATGGGACAGTGGCTGTTCAGCGGCTCCCAAGAGGCCCCGCTGATGCAGGGCGTCACCGAGTCCATGGCCGGCCGCGCCGCCGTTTTGCAGTTGCTGCCCTTCAGCCTGGTTGAAACCCCCAAGGTCGGCCCGCTGCTGGGCGGTTTCCCCGAAGCCGTCCTGCGTCCGCGCGGGCGCGATCTTTGGTACGCGTCCTATCTCCAGACCTACATCGAGCGCGATGTGCGCGCCATCGTCAGCGTGCGCGATCTGGCGGTCTTCCGCCGTTTCCTTTCCCTGCTGGCCAGCCGCCACGGCCAGATGCTCAACCGCACTGACCTGGCCGCTCCGCTGGGCGTCTCGGTTCCCACCATCTCCGAGTGGCTGCACATTCTCGAAATCACCGGCCAGATCATTCTCGTTCCTCCCTACTTTGAGAATTTCGGCAAGCGGTTGGTCAAGTCGCCCAAAATCTACTGGGGCGACGCGGGCCTGGCCTGCCATCTGCTGGGCATTCAGTCGCAGGCCGAGCTGGAGCGGTCGCCTTTTCTGGGGCCGCTCTTCGAGGGGTTCGTGGCCGCGGAAATTTTGAAGAGCCAGGTCAACCGCGGCCGGCGCAAGGAACTCTATTCCTTCCGCGATCAGCAGGGGCTGGAAGTGGATTTTCTTGTGCCCCGGCCCAACGCGCAGTTCTGGGCGGTCGAAGTGAAAGCGTCGAAGACGGCGCAGTCGTGGATGGCGGGACCGCTGCAATCGCTGGCGCGCGCAGCAGGCGGCCGTGCGGTGCGGCGCATCCTGGTGCACCGCCAGGCGCGCATGCAGACCCCGCTGACCGCGCTCTCGCCCGGCGTCGAAGCGTTAACTGTGGAGCAGTTTGTCGCGGAACTCAACGCCGGCAAGACGCCGTAAAAGCGCGAAGGGGCTCGCTTGCGCGCGCGGCGGCAGTCAAACTCGATTCGGATTCGTTTTTGAGAAATCTAAAGTACCATCTTAAATTTCTCAAGAACTGAAAATCGTTCAGCCCGCCCAAACGGCCCTTCAGCCCCTCATCATCGCTATTCTCTTCCAATCACCTGGGCGAGGGTCGCGCCGATCTCTGCAGGCGACACCACCACGTGGATCCCCGCCGCCTTCATGGCCTTCATCTTGTCGGCCGCCGTGCCCTGGCCGCCGGAGATGATCGCGCCCGCATGGCCCATGCGGCGGCCCGGAGGCGCGGTCTGGCCGGCGATGAAGCCCACCACCGGCTTCTTCACGTGCTGCGTCACGAACTCCGCCGCCGCCTCTTCGGCCGCACCGCCGATTTCGCCGATCATGATGATGGCCTCGGTTCCGGGATCGTCGTTGAGCAGGCGCAGCGCGTCGATGTGCGTGGTGCCGATGATGGGGTCGCCAC
>JASHTU010000599.1 GCA_030040395.1 Acidobacteriaceae bacterium | reverse complement strand
GAAGCCGGAGGCGCGCAGCAGGCGCACAAACGCATCGCCCAGGATGGCGTTGCGGAGATGCCCGATATGCGCGGCCTTATTGGGATTGATCGAAGTATGCTCCACCAGCACATGACCCTTTGCGCCACCTGGGATGGGGCGTACGTCTTCGACTCCTACCATCAAACGAACCGCAGCCGCGCGATCCAGTCGCGCGTTGATGTAGCCGCCGCCGGCGACCTCGAATCCTGCGAACCCCTCCACCGCGCCCAGTCCCGCCACAATCTCCTGTGCAATCACCTTGGGCGCCTTGCGCAGCTTGCGCGCCAGTTCGAAGGCGATGGGCGTGGCGATTTCGCCCAAGCGCAGGTCGGGCGGCGTCTCCAGCGGCACACCCTCCAGGGCGAGATCGTATTTCTCCTTAAGCGCCGCGCGGATCGCGTCTCCCAGCCTCTCCTGCAATTCCAGAATCAATGCGAAATGCCTCGAAAATCCTTGATTTGCAAGGGTGATTCTAACAGAGCGCGACGCGTCTTCCAGGTTTGACCGCGCTCCACGCGGCAACCTAAGATTGAATGGTGTTTTCAAGTGAAGATTCTCGCCTGCCGTTGGGGCGAAACCGAGAACATTGATCCCGCCCATGGCCGATTCAGATTCCAATTCAAGTTCCAGGTCGAGTTCCAGTTCGGGCCGTTTTTATCTCACCACGCCCATCTACTACGTGAACGCGCGGCCCCACCTGGGCCACGCCTACTCCACCATCGTCTGCGACGCCATCGCCCGCCGCCAACGCGCCCTCGGCGTCGACACCTGGTTTCTCACCGGGACCGACGAGCATGGCCAGAAGATCGAACGCAGCGCCAGGCTCGCCGGGCGCACGCCCATGGAGTTCGCCACCGCCATCGCCGGGGAGTTTCGCGGGTTGTGGGACCTTCTGGGGCTGACCTACGACGACTTCATCCGCACCACCGAGGAGCGGCATAAGCGCGGTGTGCAAAAGCTGTTCGCAACGCTGCGGGATAAGGGATTCATCTACAAGGGCTCGTACACGGGACAGTACTGCGTGAGCGACGAAGCGTGGATTGAAGGCCCTCCCGGCGCGCCTTGCCCGGATTGCGGACGAATCACGGAGACCGTGAGCGAAGAGAATTACTTCTTCAAGCTGTCGGCCTTCGAGCGCAAGCTGTTGGAGTTTTATGAGGCGAATCCCGGATTCATGGGGCCCGAATCGACGCGGCGCGAAGTGATCTCGTTTGTGCGCAGCGGTCTGAAGGATCTTTCCGTAAGCCGCACCAGTTTTTCCTGGGGCATTCCCGTGCCCGGCGACGAGAAGCACGTGGTCTACGTATGGCTGGACGCGCTGGCGAACTACATTACGGCGCTGGGATATGGTTCGGATGACGTCCGAGACCAGGAAAAATTTGCAAAATTCTGGCCCGCCGACATGCACCTGATCGGCAAGGAAATCAGCCGCTTCCATTGTGTGTACTGGCCGGCGTTTTTGATGGCCGCGGGGATTGCGCCGCCGCGCTCGGTGCGCGCCAATGGCTGGCTGCTCTTCGACCAGGGAAAAATGTCGAAGTCGCGCGGCAACATTGTGCGTGCGGAAACGGTTCACACCGTATTAGGTTCCGACGCTCTGCGGTACTTCTTGCTGCGCGAGATTCCCTTCGGTCAGGACGGCGCCTTTTCTTTCGACGCGCTGGTGCAGCGCTACAACAGCGACCTGGCCAACGGGTATGGCAACCTGGTGAGCCGGGTGGGAAACATGGTCTACAAGTACTTTGGGGGCGACGTTCCCCACTTTGGTGCGCCCACGGGCGCCGAAGCCGCTCTGCGACTGAGCGCGGAACGCACCATCGCCGCGTTCGGCGCGGCTTTCGACGAGCTGAATTTTTCCGACGCTCTAAGAAGGCTGTGGCTGCTGGTGGGTGAGACCGACGGTTACCTGACCGCCAATGCGCCCTGGAAAAAACCCGCCGACCGCCCGGCTGCCGCGCACCTGCATTTGCAGGCGCGGGTGCTGGCGACGGCCGCCGAGGCCATCCGCATCATTACCGCGCTCGCTTATCCCGTGCTTCCGGATGCGACGGCCAAGGTGTGGCGCCAGCTCGGCCAGGGGGAAATCGGGGACGCCGCGCGGCAGGCGTTTTTGCAGAATCTGGCGTGGGGAGGGTTGAAGGCGGGGACAAGGTTCGAAATGCCTGCGCCGCTGTTTCCCCGCGCGGAAAGGGACGCAATCCAACGTATGCAGAATCTTGAAGACGAGAACAACCGCACCGTGATCGAAGCCGCCCAGGGCGAGACGATGGCGCCGGGACCGGCCACGGCTGCGCCCTCGGTGGCGCCAAGCGCCGCGGCCGGCACAGACGATGCGCACTCCAGTGACACGCTGACTCCCTCCACCACCGCGCCCCACGATCCATCGATGCCGGTGGAGACGGCGCCGGTTCACGCGGTTCCGGCGGTTCAGGCGAGCAGCCGGCTGAGCTCGACGCCCATCGCCGCGCCGCCCGCTTCCGGCCAGGCGCAACAGGGCTCTGAGGCGCCGCAAACGGCGCTCCCTATCACCATCGACGATTTCGCCAAGATCGATCTGCGCGTGGCGCAGATTCTGGTCGCCGAACGCGTGCCCAAGGCCGATAAGTTGCTGCGTCTGGAAATCGACCTGGGCTACGAAAAGCGGCAGATACTGGCCGGCATCGCCCAGCAGTACGAGCCGGAAAAGCTCATCGGGCGCAAGATTGTGGTTGTGGCCAACCTGGCGCCGCGCAAGATGCGCGGGTTGGAATCGAACGGCATGTTGCTGGCAGCCTCGCTTCCTGACGGCGCGCCGGTGCTGGCGGGGTTCCTGGAAGATGTTCCACTGGGGGCGCGACTGAAGTAGCCAATGCTTCTTCCCCCGCTTATCCGGTCGCTTCAGCTTCCTTTCGAGGAACTCATCGATACACACAAATCATGCTATCCTTACACATCGGAGAAGTGTGATGCGCACCAATATCGACATTGACGACAAGCTGATGCGTGCGGCCATGAAGGCCATGGGCGTCACAACCAAGAAAGCCGCCGTAGACAAGGCGCTACGCCAGGCGCTTCAGATCCATGGTCAGCAATCCCTCCGCAAGCTCCGCGGCAAGATTGTGTGGCGCAGCCACGATGACGACTGGTTCGCATCGGACGACGAGATCCTCGCCAAGCGCAGGGCCGGGAACCCCAAAGCAGCTCCAGGCAACCGAAAGATCGCATAAGGACCACCGGCAAATGGAAGCGAGCAAGCGCAAGGAAAGTGTCCGATCCGCGGTGATCGTCGACTCCTCGGTCCTCATCGACTATCTGGCCGATCGCTCGACGCCGCAGACAGACTGGCTAGAGCACAATTTCAGCCGCCGCCGAATTGGCGTCACGACGCTTATCCTGATCGAAGTCCTGCAGGGCATTCGTCGAGATGATCTCTTTGACGAAACGCTCGACGCGCTGGAACATTTTGTCCTCTTTGAGGCAGGGGGCCGGGATTTGGCTGTCGCCTCGGCGCGTAATTACCGGGCTCTGCGTCAGCGCGGCATCACCATCCGCAACACGATTGATTGCCTCACGGCGACGTTTTGTATCAACGAGGGATATGAGCTGCTGCATAACGATCGCGATTTCAATCCCTTTGAGGAGCACCTTCATCTGGAAGTTCTCCATCCTGAACCAACGAATTCGATTCTCGCCGAGTGAGGCCCTCGTTGTTGATCGACTCCCACGCCCATCTCGACAGCTCGCGCTATGCCGATGACCGCGCCGCCATGCTTGCGCGCGCGGCCCAGGCCGGCGTGGGCGCGGTGCTTTCCATCGGCATTGGCGAGGGGCCCGCAGAGATGCACCGCGCGCTTGACATCTGCCGGGAGTTCAACGCGCAGCGCGCGGCCGGCGCGCATCTTCCACAGCTCTACGCAAGCGCGGGCGTGTACCCGCACAACACGGAGGAGATGGACACCGCCGTGTTGGCCAAGCTGGACGGCTTGTTGGCCGAGCCGGAGGTGATTGCCTGCGGCGAAATCGGACTGGATTATTTTCACCAGGGCGCGCCGCACGATGTGCAACGCCAGGGGCTCGTCCGGCAGCTTGAAATTGCCGCGGCGCGCAAGCGGCCCATCGCCATCCATTGCCGGCCCAAGGATGGCGGCGCCGATGCCTGGAACCATCTGTTTGAGTCGCTCGAGGAGCATTGGCGGCGCACCGGATTGGGCGGCATTATGCACTGCTTCGGCGGAGGATGGGACGAGGCGCGGCGGTCGCTCGACCTGGGTTTTCTGATTTCCTTCGCCGGCAATCTCACTTATCCCAAGGCGCAGGCGTTACGCGATGTGGCCCATCGCGTTCCGCTCGACAACCTGCTGGTGGAGACGGATGCGCCCTGGCTCGCTCCGGCGCCGCATCGCGGCAAGCGCAACGAGCCGGCCATGGTTGTGGAGACGGCTCAGGTCCTGGCCGGGTTGTTGGGCATGGAGCGGGAAGAAATCTCCGCCGCCACCACGAAAAACTTTTTCCGCCTGTTTCATCTGCGGCCAGACGTGGGAAACTGATAGAGTTGCATCGGCCGACCCGGACAGCGATGGACATAGGGCGAGCCCATCATTTTGAGGACAGGCAGGCCATGGCCCAGGACAACTCATTCGACATCGTCAGCAAGGTGGACATCCAGGAGGTCCGCAACGCCATCGATCAGGCGCTCAAAGAGATTCGCCAGCGCTTCGATCTGAAAGATTCGCATTCCGAAGTCAGCCTCGAAGGCAGCGACAGCATCCAACTGGCCTCGGCCAACGAGTATAAGCTGGAAGCGGTAAAAGACATTTTGAGCCAGAAGCTGGTCAAGCGCGGCGTTTCGCTCAAAAACCTGACCTACGGCAAGCTCGAGCCCGCGGCCGGGCAAAGCGTGCGGCAGAAGATCAGCCTGCAACAAGGCATCCCCGTGGAAAAGGCCAAGGAAATTGTGCGCCTGATCAAGGACGCCAAGAAGAAGGCGCAGGCTAGTATCCAGGGCGACACGGTGAGGGTGTCGAGCAAGGACCGCGACGAGTTGCAGTCGATTATCGCCATGTTGCGCGCTCGCGACATGGGCGTGGATTTGCAGTTTACGAATTACCGGACGAATTGAAGGAGATGACGGCTGCCGACGCCGGCGAAAAGAACCAATACAATCACCTGTAACGGTTCCGGAGAGCTTTGAGCACATCCACCATAGCAACGGCCAGGGAGGTTTTCGATCTGCTGCGCGAGGATCTCGTGGCGGTCGAACAGGAGTTGGGGCGCGACGCGGCTTCGAGCGTGAGCACCATCACCGAGATTGCCGAATACTTGCGCGAGGGCGGAGGCAAGCGCATTCGGCCTTCGCTGCTGCTGCTCGCGGCGCACATGCTGGGTTACGCGGGACAGGGAGCCATCCGCTTGGGCGCGGCGGTGGAGATGATCCATACGGCCACGCTGGTGCACGACGATATTATCGACGGCGCCGACACCCGACGGGGGCGGCCCTCGGCCAACACCACGTGGGGCAATGAGAAGTGCGTGCTGGCCGGCGACTGGCTCTACATGCAGGCCTTCAAAGTGGCTTTGGAAGAGCGCAACCTGCGCATCCTCGACCTGATTGTGAGCCTTACGCAACAGATGGTCGAGGGTGAACTGCTGCAGATCCAGAAGCTCGGCAAGGCCATCTCCGAGGCTGAGTACTACGACCTGATCTTCCGCAAGACGGCGTGCCTGTTCTCGGTTTCGATGCGCATAGGCGCGGGGCTGGCCGACGCCACAGAAGCGCAGGAAACTTGTCTGGGCGCATACGGGCGCGCGGTGGGGCTGGCCTTCCAGATCGTTGACGACGTGCTCGACCTGACGGCCACCGAGGAGGTGCTGGGCAAGCCCGTGGCCAGCGACCTCCGGGAAGGGAAGGCGACGCTGCCGGTGATTCACGCCATCGACCATGGCACGGCCATGGATCGCAAGACCATTCAGCGGGTGCTCGACGACCGCAGCTTCGAGAACGTGAGCCGGCAGCAGATTCAGGAGATCCTGGCGCGCAATGGCTCAGTGGAGTACGCGATGGCGGCGGCTGACCGTTATGCGGCGCAATCGCGCCAGGCGCTGGCGGCGGTCACCGACTCCGACTTCAAGCGCGCCTTGCTTTGGGTGCCCGAGTTCGTGGTGGCCCGGGAGAAATAGATGGCGCCGAGAGGCCACATAAAAAACGATGTCTGGACCGCGGTAGACAACTACTTCGGCGACTTGCTGGCGCCCGTGGACCCGGCGCTCGAGGCGGCGTGGCAGGCCAATCGCGAGGCCGATCTTCCGGCCATCGAAGTTTCGCGGATGCAGGGCAAACTGCTGCAGGTGCTGGTGCAGATGACGCAGGCGCGGCGGGTGCTGGAGATTGGCACGCTGGGCGGTTACAGCACCATGTGGATGGCGCGCGGGCTGCCGGAAGGCGGCCGGATCATCACTCTCGAATTCAATCCCCGGCACGCTGAGGTGGCGCGTAAAAACCTTGAAAATGCGGGCCTGCTGCATCGCGTGGAGATTCATCTGGGGCGGGCCGTGGACAGCCTTCAGGTTTTGCACGCGACGGGCGCCGGGCCTTTCGATCTCATCTTTATCGACGCCGACAAGCCCAGCAATCCGCAGTATCTCGAGTGGGCGTTGAAGCTGGCGCGGCCGGGGACCGCAATCGTGGTGGATAACGTGGTGCGCGACGGCAAGGTGACGGAGGCCGACAACACCGACGCAGACATCGTAGGCACGCGGCGTATGACGGAGCTGATGGCCGCCGAGCCGCGCTTGAGCGCCACCGTGGTGCAGATTGTGGGCGCCAAGGGCTATGACGGGTTTGCGCTGGCCGTGGTGCTTTCCTGATCGCGCGGGCGCCACGATCGGTACGCTACTCCACGGCTATCATGGCCTTGAGCGCTGCGGCGTAACGCGGCGGCAGGGGCTTGCGGTTGAGTTGGTCGTCGCAGACCACGTGGGCGGTTTCTCCCTCCGCCAGCAGCTCACGCTCTTTTCCCTCCTGGTTTGAATCGCGGTAGATTTTGTATGCGAATTTGAGCACCGAGCCGCGTATCAGGGCGGGGCTGGTCTCGATCAGAATTTCGTCGTCGTAGTGGGCCGGGGCGCGATAGCGGCAGCGGGCGTCGACCACGGGCAGAATGCAGCCGTGATCGAGTTCCAGACGGCTGTAGGCGAGGCCCAGCGAGCGCAGCAGCTCCACGCGGCCCAGTTCGAACCAGACGAAATAGTTGGCGTAGTAGACGATGCCCATCTGGTCGGTTTCGGCATAGCGCACCCTAACCCGTGTTGTCACCGGCATTTGGCGTTCTCTCTCATGCAGATGATTCCATTGTGCGCCATGGGGATGGAATC
>JASHTU010000598.1 GCA_030040395.1 Acidobacteriaceae bacterium | reverse complement strand
TGGAATCTCGGCTGGCTTTTTTTGGTGTTGGTGGGCACGGGCATCGCCGGACGCTACGAGCAACTGCCCGGCGTCGAGTCGCGCCCCTACATCCTGCGCTTCGATGAAGACAAGCCCAACCCCCTCTATCGCCGCGTCTGTTACACCTTCGCCTGGAACGCCGTCCTCAACTTTGCCCTCCTCAACCTCGCCGGCCTCGTCATCGCCCTCGTTACCGGCGTCTGGCGGCTCAAGCAGATTTACGAGTACGCCTATTCGCCGCTCTGCGCATTGATCCTGCTCCTGGGCATCGTGGGCAAATTGCCGCGCGTGGGGCCCTCCACCAGGCGCGAAGGCACGGAGCGCCGCTATTTCTACGGTTCCGTTTGGGCGGTCACCGCCGCGCAAACCGTTCTGCTTATCTTCTGGAAAGCGCTGCCCGAGACGCGGGAAGGAAGTCTCGTCAAGCTCACCGCTTTTGTGGGCGTGCTCGCGCTGATGGGATGGCTGGCCGCCCGAGGCCTCCTGCCCCGCACCCGCCCCATCGTCCCCGGCGAACTGATGATCTCCGACTGAAAACAGGGATCAAGGGACCAAGGGATCGAGGTTGCGGGATAAAATTCCGAAAGTGAACAGGTTCAGAACGGCCTGGGCCGTTCACAGCAACCTGAAGATGTTTTCGAAGGGCCTGATCGCCAGGAGGTAACCCTCCCGACCGCGTTGCGTGTGAAAGAGTGATTCAAATCACATTTACTCGTACTTGATCGCGGTATAACCTAGTTGCCATGTGTCTTGCGATTCCGGGAAAAGTGGAAGAAATCACCACCGACGGCCTCCTCCGCATCGGCCGCGTGAACTTTGGCGGCGTGGTCAAGCGCGTCTGCCTCGATTACGTGCCTGAAGTCCAGGTCGGCGACTACACTATCGTTCACGTGGGCTTCGCCATCTCCAAAATCGACGAACAGACCGCCGAGCAGACCTTGGCCGAATTCCGGGCCATGGGCGTTCTCGATGCCGAGCTCGCCGACGAGGAAGAAGCCTTTGCCCGCGCCGCGAAGCAGCCGCAATCGAATTGCCCCGACGGGAGCTGCGCGACAGACGGAGCAAGCCGGCAAGTCAGCGAGTCAGCAAGTCAGCGGGATGTATCCGCGAGGCCATGAAATATCTGACCGAATTCCGCAACGGCGCCATCGCCCAGCGCATGGCCAGCGAGATCCATCAGATCGCCACGCGCCCCTGGAAGATCATGGAGGTCTGCGGCGGCCAAACTCACTCGATTATTAAGAACGGCATCGACCAGATGCTCCCCGCCAGCGTGGAAATGGTGCATGGGCCGGGCTGCCCGGTTTGTGTCACGCCCCTCGAGCTCATCGATAAAGCTCTCGCCATCGCCGCCCAGCCCAGCGTCATCTTCTGTTCCTTCGGAGACATGCTGCGCGTCCCCGGATCCGACAGCGACCTTTTCCAGGTGAAAGGCCGCGGAGGCGACGTGCGCGTGGTCTACTCGCCATTGGACGCGGTGGAACTGGCTCAAAAAAATCCAAACCGCGAAGTGGTCTTCTTCGGCGTCGGCTTTGAGACCACCGCGCCCGCCAACGCCATGAGCGTGCACCTCGCCAAGCGCCGCGGCCTCAAAAATTTCTCACTGCTCGTCTCCCACGTCCTTGTTCCACCGGCCATCGCGGCCATCCTCGAGTCGCCCGACAACCAGGTCCAGGCCTTTCTCGCCGCGGGCCACGTGTGCAGCGTGATGGGCTATTGGGAGTATCCGCCGCTGGCCGAAAAATTCGGCGTGCCCATCGTGGTCACCGGCTTTGAGCCCCTCGATCTGCTCGACGGCATCCGTCGCGCCATCCTCCAGCTTGAACGCGGCGAGGCGCGCGTTGAAAACGCCTATGAGCGCATCGTCACCTACGCTGGCAACCTCGAAGCGCAACAACTGCTCGCCCGCGTCTTCGAAGTCACCGATCGCGCCTGGCGCGGCATTGGCGTCATCCCGCAAAGCGGCTGGCGCCTCAACGCCGCCTATCGCGCGTTCGACGCCGAAGAGCGCTTTAAGATCGCCGGCATCCGCACCGCCGAGTCGCTGCTTTGCCACTCCGGCGACGTGCTGCGCGGCGCCATCAAGCCCGCGCAGTGCGCCGCCTTTGGCAAGGAATGCACCCCGCGTCACCCCCTCGGCGCCACCATGGTTTCCAGCGAAGGCGCCTGCGCCGCTTACTATAACTACGGGCGCTTTCTCTCCACCGCAGAGCTCGCCGGCGCGGGAAAGAGCGGCTTCTAGCTTCCAGGTTTCTGAAATTTTGTTTTTCTACGGAAGCGGGTGCCCAGGCCCCGCTTTTGGGACCAGGAAAAGCGCAGATCCACCCGGTCACATCACTAAAGGCTAAGAGCTAGAAGCTAGGAGCTGCCACATGCCCGACTTCTCCAACTGGAGTTGCCCGCTCCCGCTCGCGGATTACCCCGCCATCGTCATGGGCCACGGCGGCGGCGGCAAGCTGGGCGCCGAGTTGGTCGAGCACCTTTTTCTGCCGGCCTTCCGCAATCCCGCGTTGGAAAATCTCGGCGACGCCGCCCTCCTCGAGCTAAATGCCGGCCGCATCGCCCTGACCACCGACTCCTTCGTCGTCCAGCCGCTCTTCTTCCCCGGCGGCTCCATTGGCGAGCTCGCCGTCAACGGCACCGTTAACGATCTCGCCGTCTCCGGGGCCGAGCCCAAATTCCTCACCGCCGGCTTCATCCTTGAAGAAGGCTTTCCCCTCGCCCAGCTCGCTGCCATCGTCGACGCTATGGCCCAGGCCGCGACCCAGGCCCAGGTCCAAATCGTCACCGGAGACACCAAGGTCGTCGAGCGCGGTCACGGCGACGGCTGCTTCATCAATACGGCCGGCGTTGGCGTGCTGCGCCCCGGCGTCACC
>JASHTU010000597.1 GCA_030040395.1 Acidobacteriaceae bacterium | reverse complement strand
GGCGCCGTGGCCTGAGGTGGTGGAGTCGCGGGTGCATTTTTCGCCTGGGAAGGTCCACAGCCGTTCAGAGGCACAACGAGCAGGATGCCGGCGGCAACGAGGGGTGGCAACGAAGGCCGAGTCCAGCTCATACTCATCAACAGATGCAACCTATCGCACGGGGTGAGACACCCATCGCGCCACACCAACCGCGGAGGGCTCTATGCCGATGATAAGCTATGCCATGGAGAGGCCGCGCGCCGCGCCCATCGCAAAGCGCTAACCCCTTTGTTTGCAGGCTCTCATGGATGCACGCTGGCTTCGCAATTTCGCCATTATCGCCCACATCGACCACGGCAAGTCGACGCTCAGCGATCGTCTCCTCGAGCTCACCGGCGCGGTCACCGGCCGGGAGATGCAAGCTCAGATCCTCGACGACATGGATCTCGAGCGAGAGCGCGGCATCACCATTAAGGCCCACGCTGTACGCATGATGTACAAGGCCCGCGACGGTCAAACCTACCAGCTTAACCTCATCGATACACCCGGCCACGTGGACTTCAGCTACGAGGTCTCGCGCTCCCTAGCCTCTTGCGAGGGCGCGCTGCTGGTGGTCGACGCCAGCCAGGGCGTGGAGGCCCAGACACTGGCCAACGCCTACCTCGCCATCAACCATGGCCTGGAAATCATTCCCGTCATCAATAAGATCGACTTGCCTTCGGCCGACATTTTGCGCACCCAGGAGGCCATCGAGCAGGCCGTCGGCCTCGACGCCACGGACGCCATTCCCGTCAGCGCCAAAACCGGCCAGGGCGTTCCCGACGTGCTCGAAGCCATCGTCCACCGCCTGCATCCGCCGCAGGGTGACCCCGACGCGCCCCTGCAGGCGCTCATCTTTGACTCCTGGTTCGACGCCTATCGTGGCGTCATCGTGCTGGTGCGCGTGATGCAGGGCGCCATGCGCAAGGGCCAGCGCATCCGGCTCATGTCAAACGGGAAACCCTACGAGATCGAGTCCATGGGCGTGCTGGTCCCCAAGCCGGTCGAGATCGGCGAGCTCTTGGCGGGCGAAGTGGGCTTTTTCGCCGCCACCATCAAAAACGTGGGCGACACCAAGATCGGCGACACTGTTACCGACGACGCCCGGCCCGCCGCCGCGGCGCTGCCCGGCTTTGAAGACATCAAGCCCATGGTCTTCGCCGGGCTCTACACCGTCGACGCCCACGAGCACACCCTGCTCCGGGACGCCCTCGAAAAACTCCGCCTCAACGATGCATCGTTTTTTTTCGAGCCGGAAAGCTCCGTCGCCTTGGGCTTCGGCTTCCGCTGCGGCTTTCTCGGCCTGCTGCACATGGAGATCATTCAGGAGCGCCTGGAGCGCGAGTACGAGCTGGACCTCATCACCACCGCGCCCGGCGTGCGCTACCACATCATCCTCACCGACGGCCGCGAAATCGAGGTCGACAATCCCTCCCGCTGGCCGGAACCGCAAAGCATCGCCTCCATTCGCGAGCCGGTCATCGCCGCAAAAATCCTCACCAACGAGGAATACGTCGGCGGCATCTTCAAACTCGTCGAAGAAAAGCGCGGCAAGCAAATCAACTTCGAGTACGTCACTCCCACGCGGGTAATGCTTACCTACGAGCTGCCTCTCAACGAAATCGTTCTGGACTTCTACGACCGGCTCAAGTCCATCTCCCGCGGCTACGCCTCGCTCGACTATCAGCTCGCCGGCGAATGGGAGTCGCCCATGGTCAAACTCGACGTGCTGGTCTCCGGCGAGCCCGTGGACGCGCTTTCGATCATCGTGCACCGCGACCACGCTTACGAGCGTGGTCGGGCCCTGGTGTCGAAGATGCGCGAGCTGATCCCGCGCCAGCAGTTCGAGGTCGCCATCCAGGCCGCCATCGGCTCCAAAATCGTGGCCCGCGAAACCGTAAGTCCGCTCCGCAAGAACGTCCTGGCCAAGTGCTACGGCGGCGACATCACCCGCAAGCGCAAGCTCCTGGAGAAGCAAAAAGAAGGCAAGAAACGCATGAAGCGAATCGGAAAAGTGGACATTCCGCAAGAGGCGTTTCTAGCCGTACTCCGGGTGGGTGAAGAACAGCAAAAGTAACGTAAGATCGAAGAAAGTATCAGTACCTTTGTTACTTCATTTTTATGTGCGATTGTGGAAAGGACCTGTGCCGCGCCTGCCGCTAAGGGAATTTGTGGGAAGAAAACTGTGTCATCCGTTTTCGCATTGATTCTAAATAAGATGCGCTACCGATTCGGCCTCGATTCGACCTCCCCCGAAGAGAACGGAGACTGAATTGCTATGGCGCCGGCTCGGGAATCCACAATTTTTTCCACAGGGTTGACGCCAGCCGTCCGCACCCAGAGCAGCATTTTTCCCACTCCCTTACATCACGCATCTTCCCAGCCCCCAAAACCCTCCTCGAGGAGGCCCCCGGGACCGAAGCGCTGCGCTCCGCGCGCCCGGAACTCGAAAACATTGGCTGCGCCGCCACCCAAATAGCGTGAACAGGCTCTAGTGGGAGGGAGTGGGTGTGGGCGCTTCAGGAACCGGCTTGGGCGCCTCAGGAATCGTGGTCGACGACTGCGCCGGCGGAGCCGGAACTCCCGACTTCTCGTTGTAGGCCTCGATCACATCCTTGGTGATGTTGGTCCCGGTGCTGGCGTAGAGCACCGGAGTCTGCTGTTGCGACATGTCGAGGACCAGCGTATACCCCTTCTTTTGCGCATACGACTCCATCACGTCGTACACCTTGGAGGCCAGCTTATTGTAGAGATCCTGCATCGCCTCCTGAAAGTCGCTTTGCGCGTCCTGGGTATTACGGTCCAGCTGCCGTTTCTTGTCGTTGAGCTCCTGCGTTTTGCTCGCGCGCTCATCGTCGCTTAGGGTGTTGGCCTGCGTCTGCAATTGCTTGGTCAAGGTGTCGATTTGGTCGCTCAGCGCTTTGAGTTGCTGGCGACGGGGATCGAACTTCTTCTCCAGATCGGAGAAGTCGCGCTGGCCCTCGTTGGTCTGAGCCACGGCCACTTGAAAAGCGATGACGGCGATTTTGACAGAGGAAGCGGCGCCCGATGCAGCCGGCGCTTGAGCGGTTGACGCTTGAGCGGTTGACGGTTGAGCGGCGGCATTCAGAAGCAAACCTGAGGCCAATGTTGCAACAATAACAACCGAGCGGTTCATCCTGATTCTGAAACTCCTTCGGAACTCCTGCGCGGCGTTCCACACCTGGCGGCGTGAGCACAGTGTGAGCGCCCATCCTGGCTATAGGCTGCCCCTTGCCCTCGCGGTATTAGTCGGAGCCAATCCCGCCATGGTGAAATACGGCCGCACACGAAAAATCCAAGCCTGCTGAAAAACCCCACGATATCTCTTCGGGGGAGCTCCGCGCCGGATCAAGCAGAGACGCGAAAAGACGCGGCGGAAGACGTCAGCATGAGCTATTGGGGATTATATAAGGGGGGCAGGTGGGAACGTCAAACCGCCTGGGCGGCGTCCTGCGCCGTCCTGGGGAGAGCAAATTGCGCCTTCACCGCCGAGCAAAAGAAAGGCCCCGCCAGACGGGGCCTTTCCGGGTTACAGCCAGGCCCTTAGTGCGTTCCTGAGGATCGGGGCCGCGGCGACGCGGGGGCTGGCCGGGGAGCCTCGGCCGCCGGCGTGGGCGGCGGAGCCGGCACGCCCGACTTCAAATTGTAGGCATCTAGCACCGGCTTGGTAATGTTCACTGAAGCCACCGCGTACAACACCGGATTTTGCTGCTGCGAGGCGTCCAG
>JASHTU010000596.1 GCA_030040395.1 Acidobacteriaceae bacterium | reverse complement strand
GCGTCTCAGTCGAAAAAGCCGCGATCCTCGTCGGTTAGATGGGCTTTGGCGGCGGCCACATTAAAAGTGATGCCGAGACCCGGCTTGTCCCAAACATCGATAAAGCCGTTCTTGACAATCGGATCAGGCAGGCCGTCCACGATGTCGTACCACCACTCGGGCTGGCCTTTGGCATATTCGAAAGCAATATAGTTCTGCGGACAGACCGCCCCCAAATGCACCTGCGCGGCGACACCGAAAACTCCGTCGAAAATTCCGTGCGGGGCCACCTGGATGCCGTGGAGATGGGCGTATTCGGCGATCCATTTTAATTCGGCGATTCCGCCCACATCTTCGGGGTCGGGGCCGAGCACGTTCACCGCCTGCATCTCGATGAGGTCTTTGAAGTTCTCACGCAGATAAATCTCCTCGCCTGTATGGATCCGGGTCGAGGTGCTTTCCGTGACCTCTTTGAAGACCTGGGCGTTGGGGTAAGGCTCGTAGTCGCCTGTAATCAGGTCTTCGAGCCACGCGACGTCATACGGCTCGACTGCGCGCGCAAACCTGATTGCGTCCTTGACGGTCCATCCGGGCCCGCAGTCGAAGGCGATCCCGACCTCGTTGCCAGTAGCCTTCTTGGCGGCTTCAACGCACGCGACGACATGATCGATCCCAGGTTGCGTCAGCAGACCGCGATCCATGTAAGGAGGGTTCCGTCCCGTCCAGTGCTGGCCGTACCAGGCGTCCGGGATGGCATTCAGCATGGCGTCGTTGTGAAAGGCGACGGGCAGCTTGATGAGCGTATAGCCTTCTTTGGCCGACTTCACCTCTGCCGCGAGTTCGCCGTAATCCTGCGGGGTGCGAGGAACCATTTTGGAATTGTTTTCGGAGTTTCCGTAGGGACGTACGCGGTCATGGATCTTTCCGCCCAGCAGTTTGTAAACCGGCAATCCGGCGGCTTGCCCGGCAATATCCCAGAGAGCGATCTCAATGGCGCTGATCGCGGCGCCCCAGGGCTTCATCGCGCCCATGCGGCGAAGCTTGAGCATCATGCGGTTTACGTCGGTGGGGTCTTCGCCGATCAGATAGTCTTTATAGAACAACACCATCGGCTTTAGATAGGGTTTGGCGGTCTCGGCTTGTCCATATCCGGAGATGCCCTGGTCGGTGACAATGCGAACTGTGGGGTTGCGGCCAATAATGGCGCACTTCAAGTCCGTGATCTTGATGGAACCGCTCCCCGCCCGTCGCTCCGGGGCCATCATTTGGCTGGCCCGGGCGGAAAGCGCCGTAGCCGCCGCGATGCTTGCTCCCACAAATCCTCTGCGCGTCCAATTGCCCATAAGTTCCTCCATTAGGAATATGACTGTTGATGAAATGCGTTTGGCTGGAATTTCGGTTTCGAACTTCGAGACGGTCCGATTATACTCGGGCGCCCCGGCCGCCTGACGAAGATCGCTCAGCAAAGTGTGGCCGCCATGGATGCGAATCATGCTCTTAATTCAAAAGAATGCGGATGTTTGTGCGCCTCAGGTAAAAGGCGAAACACGACCGTGGTTGCTCACCGAAATTCCACAGGAGGAACAACTTATCCTACTCCGGCCGCATCTTGGTACGTGATGTATAGGCGCCATGGAAAGGAAAAAATCCGAATGGGGAAATTGAGCCGATTTTTGCTTGCTGCAGTATTGACGATTCCGCTCTTTGCCGCAGGATGCGCCGAGCACAGGCAGGCATACGTGTGGGGGCCCAGCGAAACCACGTACTACGTCCAGTGGGAGCACGAAACGCATCGTAACCACGTTGAATGGGAACAACGTAACGACACCGATCACAATGCGTATTGGGAGTGGCGCAAGCACCACCACGATTAGATTCAATCGGTCAGCCGGACGAGGCGGGCTCAGGGCCACTGCGAAACTTAGCCGTGCTCCGCAGCCCGCCATCCCCCGGTGCTCGCTGTCGTGGCGTACCTGGGATCGCCCTCGATTCTCGAGATCGCCGCAAACTGCGCCCGTTGAATCAGGAAGACGAAACGCGGGGCGGCTGTGTGGCATTGGCCGATGTGGCGCAGCACCTTCTGCTCTACGGTCGCCGTCGGCTTTGCTGTTCACCCTCGATGGTCCGATTCAGACCCTCGCGCGCTGTCGCATTGTTCGGATCACACGCCAGCACCTGGCGGAAGATCCGCTCCGCGTTCGTGTAGTCCCCGCGTTCCCGATCCTGTTCCCCGAGGCTGGCGAGTCGTGCTGTATCGCCAGCAAATGCGCACTCGGGTGATGGCGCTGGTGGCGGAATCGGCGTCTCTTCAACAGCTGCCGCAGGCTTGGCTGCTTTCGGCTTCGCCATTTTCGTCTGGGCAGTCGAAGCTACAAGCGTTTTGCGGCTCGAGCGTGGCGCAGCGGTTGGCTCCGCCGGCTTTGCCGCCGCTGTGGCCGGTGCGTTCGGCGCAGCGGTCAGAGGCTGCGGGGGCCCCTGGATGGAGGCGGGCGCATTTGACTTCGGACTCCCCGAAAAAAAGACGTGGCTTATGCGCCAGCCGGCAACGGCGATACCGCAAGCGGCGACCGCAACCCCGGCCACCAAGACCTGTCGAGGCAAGCGAAATCCGTCGCGTTTCTTCTGCTCTGCCGTGCTTGCCCCACGCTCTCCCGCCCCCGGACTTTCGGGCATCGAATCGGCGGCAATCGTCTGGGTTACCGCGTCCTTCCCCGGCCTTGATTCTGAAGTGGGTGGAAGCGCAGCCGGAAGTACGGTAAGTGTAAGCTGAGGCTCGCTTTGAAACAGATTGAGCTTGTCTTCCGCCGTCCAGAGGTACTCGTAGACGCCAAAACGGCCAGGGAAGGACTTGAGGGGAAGGCCCTTGATCTCCCCGATCCGCTGCCACGCGTCGTGGGTAATCAAAATCTGC
>JASHTU010000595.1 GCA_030040395.1 Acidobacteriaceae bacterium | reverse complement strand
TGCCACCGCGCGTGACAAAGATGAGGTCATTTCGCATGATGGCGGTAACGGGCGGGAGGGGGTTCGCCAATTAATTGTCTTACGAGAATCCAGAGATTTTTCTGCAGAGATAGTTTCCAACAGAAACGGTGAGGCGGCATTGCGGCAAGTCGATCTGACCGGGGATGCGCCGAGGCGTTCCCTTCGTTTGGAAGGCGACTCTACAGATTTACCGGCCGATCAACGGAAGTTCGCCGCCCCAACGGCGCAATTCCTAGATCGACGTTGTGACAATGCGCGGCGAGACCGCAGGTCTCAACGGCAACTCCTCGATTTACTCCGAAAAGACCTTCGGTTGGCAAGCCAAACAGGGAACTCCTATTCAGAGCTACACTCTGTCCATTTCCAAGGCTCCAGGCTCAATTTGAATACGTTTTCAAAGGCGGATACAAAATGACTTTTTCTTTTTTTCGTGTGTATTTTAGTCACGATTTATCGATTCAGGACAACGCTTCAAGCAGCCCTTATTCTCAATTGCACCCATTTCGTCCACAAGGCCGCCATCGAGTTCGTTCCCTTCATCTTTGGCGCAATAGTCTCCTGATTTTGGCCTCCTGCTGCATGCCGGTGGCCCTGTTCGGGGCAGCGTCGGCATCTGCGATCACGAGCCCTGCGCCCGGCAGTGTGCTGGGCTCGAGCGCCACTTTTAGCTGGAGCCAAGCAACGGGTGCGAACGAGTACATGCTCTTCCTGGGCACGGAGGGAGTGGGCTCCTCCAACCTCTTCGACTCGGGTGGCACGACGGCTACTTCGGTGAGCGTCAGCGGGATACCGGAAGACGGGGTGACCGTCTACGTCCGGCTCAATTGGTATATGGACGGAGCCTGGCAGCACACTGACTACACGTATACCGAGAGCGGAACAAGCGCGCCGGCATCCCTGACATCGCCGGCGCCTGGCAGCGTTTTGGGCTCAAGCGCGACCTTTGCGTGGAATCCAGGGGCTGGACCGGCAGAGTACATGCTCTTCCTGGGCACAGAGGGAGTGGGTTCCGCCAACCTCTATAACTCCGGCGGTATAACAGCGACTTCGGTGACCGTCACCGGGATACCGGAAGACGGGGTGACCATCAACGCTCGGCTCCATTGGTATTTGGATGGCGCCTGGCAGTATGTCGACTACACTTACACGGAGAGCGGAACGTCCAAGCCGGCGTCGCTGACTTCCCCGGCGCCGGGCAGCACGTTGACCGGCTCCAGCGCGACCTTCGCGTGGAATCCTGGAGCCGGCCCGGCGGAGTTTATGCTCTTCCTGGGTACGGAGGGAGCGGGCTCCGCCAACCTTTATGATTCCGGAAGCACAACGGCTACTTCCGTAAGCGTCAGCGGCCTACCGGAAAACGGAGCTGCCCTCTACGTCCGGCTTTATTGGTACATGAACGGGGCTTGGCAATACGCCAACTATACCTACACGGAGGGGTCTTCCGGCGCCACGCTAAGTATCAATGCGACCAGCCTGACCTTCGGCGATGTCGCCTTGAACACGCCGGCGACTCAGTCGCTCACCTTGACCTCGACCGGCGGCGCGGCCGTGACCGTCAGCGCAGCGACCGTCACCGGGAGCGGGTTCTCAATATCGGGGGCAACCTTCCCGCTAACCTTGAATCTCAACCAGAGTGCGACGTTGGAAATCGAGTTCGATCCCACCACCGCGGGCGCGGCCTCCGGTCAACTGACCATTATCAGCGACTCCTTAACCAACCCGACAGCCGTGATTAGCCTCAGCGGCACAGGAGTGTCTTACCAGGTTGACTTGAGCTGGGATGCCCCCAGCAGTTCGCCTGAGCCGGTGGCCGGTTACGACATCTACCGTGCAACCAACGGCAGTTCTTCCTACCAGCTGCTGAATTCAGCGATCATCGCTCAAACTTCCTACACGGACTCCACCGTCCAACCGGGTGAGTCTTATGGCTACTACGTGGAAAGCGTCGACGCGGAGGGCAATGTGAGCGCACCTTCCAACACCTACACAGTGAATATTCCCTGATTCGGAATTCGTTGAAGGGCGCAGAGCGGAGGTTGGCGGGCTCGGCGCCGCCAACCGCTCGGCCTGCTTCGTTGCAGGCGTCAACTCCAAAGCGAAGGGAGCCACCAGTCAACTGCGCGTAGCCGGAGCCTCAAAAAAGGTAACCAAGTGATGGTTACTTAATCCCGCAAATTCTGCCAATTATGAGGCTCGTTGCGCTTCTACCGATGGAACTGGAAGAGTGATTTCCAAAGCCTCGACCTCCAGAACGGCCCTTTTATGTTCAGTGTTCAAGGTGCGATTATCATAGAGTTAAACTATTTAAATTAAAACAGATAATAACATATACCGAACGGACCAAGGCACTTTCATCGCCCAAACTGAGAGAACCTGATATTACGTAAATTCCTATTCTTCGTGATCACACTTAAGTAATACAACTAAGGCACTATAGTGACTGCTGTCACAGTGGAATTGGAGCGATGACCTGATTCTGGAAACACACAAGCGCCAACGAAATTGGCAGCCTCCTTCTTGTCCGAGAGGGATTTCGGGCACGCAAAGACCCAGCGTGGCTCGGGGAGCGGAGGTGTGTGAATACGGCTTCAAAGGTCCGAATACATGGCTTCCTTCATTGTTCGCTCACCGTTCACGCCGCAACCCGTAGAAAACGATGCGCTTTCAAGCGGCAATCGCTCTCAATTGAACCAAGATCGCGCCAAAAGGCGTGATTTCGGCAGCTTCAACCTCTGGCGCACGGGCTTATTCGGCCTACTGTTCTGCTGCTTCCAACTCGCCCTGTTTGGCCAAAGCACACCGACGCTGACCAGCCCCACCCCTGGAAGTGTTTTGAGTTCAAGCGCCACGTTTACCTGGACCACAGAAGCGGGCGCTACAGAGTACATGCTCTATCTGGGTACGGAGGGAGCAGGCTCGGCCAACCTCTACAACTCCAAAGCCACGACGGCCACTTCCGTGACCGTGAGCGGTTTGCCGGAGGACGGCGTAACCGTTAATGCACGACTCTATTGGTACATCAACAGCGCTTGGCAGCACACCGACTATACCTATACCGAGAGCGGGACACCCACGCCGTCCTCAATGACATCGCCTACCCCAGGCAGTGTTCTAGGCTCGAGCGTCACCTTCGCGTGGAATCCTGGAGCCGGACCGGCAGAGTTCATGCTCTTTGTGGGCACGGCCGGAGTGGGCTCCGCCAACCTCTATGATTCCGGGGGAACGACGGCCACATCCGTAAGCGTCAGCGGCCTGCCCGAAAATGGGGTAACCGTATACGTCCGGCTCAATTGGTATATGGACGGGGCCTGGCAGCACACCGACTACACATATACCGAGAGCGGAACAAGCGCGCCGGCATTCCTGACGTCGCCGACGCCAGGCAGTACGCTGGCCGGCTCGAGCGCCACGTTTGGGTGGAATCCCGGGTCTGGACCGGCAGAGTTCATGCTTTACCTGGGGACCACGGGAGTCGGATCTTCCAACCTTTACAATTCGGGAGGCCTAACGGTCACTTCTGTGAGCGTGAGTGGCCTACCGCAAACGGGAGCCATTCTCTACGCCCGGCTCTATTGGTACATGAACGGGGCCTGGCAGCACGCCGACTACACATACACGGAAGCATCACCGGCTCCTTCTTTGAGCTCCCTCACCTGCACAAACAATTCCATCACCGGAGCGGCGAGCGACGCCTGCACGGTGACATTGACGGCTGCGACGCCGAGCGGCGGTGTGGTCGTGAGTTTGGCCAGCAACAACGCTGCGGTTGTGGTGCCGGCTTCGGTGACGGTGGCGGCGGGTTCGTCGAGCGCATCGTTCACGGCCAACGTCTCGGCGGTGACTACTGCGCAGACCGCCACGCTGACGGCGTCGGCGGGAAGCGTTTCCGAGAGCTTTGCCCTGCAACTGAACGCCGTCGTGCCGACGCTCAGCATTAATGCATCCAGCCTAGCCTTTGGCAATGTGGACGTCGACGCGCCCGCCACGCAGTCGGTCACCTTGACTTCGTCGGGAACTGCGGCTGTCACGATCAGCGCGGCGACGATCACCGGGGCTGGCTTCTCCGTGTCGGGCGCCACCTTCCCGCTCACCCTCAACCCCAATCAGGCCGCGACGCTGAATGTGCAATTCGATCCCACGGCCGCCGGTTCAGCTTCGGGTCAACTGACCATCACCAGCAACTCTTCCACCAACGGCACAGCCACAATCGGCCTTAGCGGCACGGGCATGGCGGTGTTGACTGGATTGACCTGCACGAG
>JASHTU010000594.1 GCA_030040395.1 Acidobacteriaceae bacterium | reverse complement strand
GAGGAGCAGAAGGTGTCGATGCGCAGATCCTTGGGCTCGATCTTGATGTCCACTTCCTCGGCTTCGGGCAGCACCGCCACGGTAACCGCCGAGGTGTGCACACGCCCCTGCTGCTCCGTCTCCGGCACGCGCTGCACGCGGTGGACGCCGCTCTCCCACTTGAGCTGCGAGTAGACGCGCTCACCCTCAATGATGGCGATAACTTCCTTGTAGCCGCCCACGCCCGACTCCGACAGCGAAAGCACTTCCACTTTCCAGCGCTTCTGCTCGGCGAAGCGCGTGTACATGCGGAAAACCTCGGCGGCGAAGAGCGATGCCTCGTCGCCGCCCGTGCCGGCGCGGATTTCCAGGATCACGTTCTTTTCGTCGTTGCGGTCCTTGGGTAGCAGCAGGACTTTCAGCTCTTCTTCCAGCGCGTCGGCGCGCGGCGTCAGCGCAGCGACTTCTTCTTCGGCCATAGCGCGCAGCTCGGCGTCGCGCTCGGTAAGCATCTGGCGCGAATCGGCGATTCCCTGCCGCACCTGTTTGAGCTCGCGGTATTTTTCCACCGGCGCTTGGATCTCGCGCAGAGCTTTCGCGGTCTTCTGGTATTTTTCGTGGTCGTTGATGACCTCGGGCAGCGCGAACTGCGCTTCGAGCTCGTTGTAGCGTTGCTCCATTTGTTCCAGACGGTCGATCATATGTTCCTCGTTTGCGCGGTGAACGATACGCGCCGGCATGCTTGCTTTTGATTCTGAGAGATTCCGAATGAGCGGACGAGGCTGGTCTGCGGCGGGCGCCGCTAGAGGAGGGCCGAAATGGGCTGGTGGAGGGCCACTTCTTCTCTATTTTAGCGCGAAAGCATGAATCTAAAGAAACGGATTGACAACGCGTACGCCGTCGATCACCTGGCCATGCTGCAGGTCTTCGGTCAGGAGTACGCTGCAGCCTGCCATCTTGGCGGACCGAATAATCAGCGCGTCCCAAAATGACAGCCTGTGCAGCCGGTGGATATCGATTGCGGCGAGAAGGTCGTCGACTCGCGGTTCGACGACGTGTAGAAGGGCGAAGAATTCGACGCGCCGCTTGGCCAATTCCGCGGCCAGTTTCAGTTTGTCTGTAATAGAGGAGAAGTACTCTTGAAGCACCTGAAGTGACACCACTCCGGTCCGTCCACGCTGGTGAACTTTGATGAGTTCGACTGCCGCTGCTTGCTTCGCCGGATTCCGGGGGTCATCGGTATAGAAAAGGATGTTGGTGTCAATGAAGGCGCGCGGTCGGCTGCCCCTCAGGCTCATTTGCGAGGCCACTTCAACCGCTCCTCATACAGCTCGTCGCGATTCCATTTCCAGCCTGCTTCGGGTTTGCCTTGGCCGGAGGTCTTGACGAAAAACTCAATCGCCTTTTCCAGGTCCTCGTCTCCGGCAATGTGCTGAAGGTGCTCCCGAATCTCCTGATTAACGCTCTTGCCCGTGGCTCGAAGCTTTTCGCGGGCGCGCTTGAGGGTCTGTTCGTCGATGGAGAGCGTAATGTTCACTTACACAGTATATGTGCGCACATAATATGTGTCAATCTCCCGCTCGTCCATCCCCGACGCCTCGAACCAAGCCTCCTCGGCCGCGGTTTATCCTTGGCTCGATGCCCAAGACCCTTTCCGTGGCGCTGATCACGCTGAACGAAGCGGCCAACCTGCCGCGCACCCTCGCCAGCGTGCCGGGGATGGGCGAGCTTGTGGTCGTCGATTCGGGTTCGACGGACGGGACACTTAGGATCGCCCGCGCCGCCGGCGCCCGCGTCTTTACGGAGCCGTGGAAAGGCTTCGGCGCCCAGAAGAATTCGGCCATCGACCACGCTGCGGGCGAATGGATTCTATCGCTTGACGCCGATGAGGAGGTCAGCCCGCAACTGGCGCGCGAAATCCAGGCGCTGCTCGAAGGCGACCCGCCCTGCGCGGCCTACCGCATTCCGCGGCTCAACCATTTTCTTGGGGCGCCGCTCAGGCATGGCGGCTACTGGCCCGATCCCAAGCTGCGATTGTTCCGCCGCGGCGCGGCGCGGTTCGAGGAACGGCCGGTGCACGAAACCATGAAGGCCAGCGGCCCGGTGGGGCAGCTCCAGGGCCACCTGATCCACCACTGCTACGCCACGCTCGACGAGTACATCGAGCACATGAACCGCTATAGCACGATGAGCGCGGAGATGCTGGCCGCGTCGGGCCGGGCCCCGCGCTCGCTGCCCGCTTTCCTTTGGAATGCGCTCCTGAACCCCGCCGCGACCTTCATCTACAACTACATCCTCCGCCTTGGATTTCTAGATGGCCGCGCAGGCCTCATCCAGCACCTCAACCACTCCGCATACATCCACTGGAAGTTCGTTAAGGCGTGGCAACTTGGTCGGCGCAAAGAGCCGCCGGCTTGACCGACCCGCGATTACGACGGCTCAAGCCGGAGCGCCTTTGCCAAAGCTAGTGGCTGGGAGCTAAAGCGGTTTAGGAAATGTCGTAGAGAGAATCCGGAGAATCCGAGCCGACGCGACCTCAAGGAGCGGCGGCCCTGCACGATTCTGGCAACCCCACAGGATTTCCTAAACCGCCGTAGAAGCTGCCTTTACACCGTTACGATCCGCTTGGGTTTCGAGCCCCATACGCCATACCACGCGATATAGAGGTAGCAGGCCATGGGTAGGGCAAAGGAGTGCTGAATCCCGATCTTATCGGCGATGGCTCCCAACAGGTACGGAATGATGGCGCCGCCGACAATCGCGGTCATGATCAGTCCTGAGCCTTTGCTGGTGAGAGGGCCGAGGCCGACGATACCCAAGGCGAAGACATTGGGGAACATGATGGAGTTGAAAAAGCCGCAGAGAACCAGGGTCCAGATCGCCACCCCGCCGGAAGTGAACATGGAGATGCCGAGCAGCAAGGCCCCGGCGACGCCGAAGGCGCCCAGCAGCTTGCCCGATTTGACTTTGGTCAGGATCCAGGAGCCAAGCAGACGGCCGACCATGGCGCCCAGCCAGTAGAGGGAAACCAGGAACGAGGCGGTTTTCAGGGAGCTCATGCCCTGCGACTTGAAGTAGTTGACGGCGATCGAAGCCAGGCCGACCTCGACGCCGACATAGAGGAAGATGCCCACGGCGCTCAGCACCGTGTGCCGGTAATGCCAGATGCTGTGCGTCGTGGCCGCGTCACCGGGCTTGCCGGGGCGGAAGGATTGCGTTTCGGTGATGGGCGGCAGGTGCGAAAACGCCACCGCCAGCCCGAGCAGCAGCAAGCCGCTGGCGATGGCGATATAGGGCCCACGCACCTCGTTGGCGATGACGGACTTGGGGACCTCCAGCTCAGAACCGGAGAGGATAAAGGCGCCGCCGACGAGCGGCGCGATGGCCGCGCCAATGGAGTTGAAAGCCTGCGCCAGGGTGAGCCGCACCGGGGCGCTATGCTCGGGACCGAGGATGGCGACATAGGGGTTGGCCGAGGTTTGCAGAGCGGTGACGCCGGCGCCCACCAGAAAAATGGCGATCAAGAAAAGCGGGAAGTTGACCAGCCTGGCGGCAGGAATGAACAGCGCGCAGCCCACCACCTGGATGAACAGTGACACCACCATGGTGCGCTTGTAGCCGATCCGCTCGATTAGCTTGGAGCTGGGCGCGGAAAACACGAAATAGGCCAGGAAAAACGCCGATTCCGCGAGCATGGCCCAGGCGTAGTCGAGGTCAAAGATGCGGCGCAGGTCGGGCACCAGGGCCATGTTGAGGGTGGTGATGAAACCGAAAATGAAGAACAGCGCGGTGACGGTGACGAAGGGCATCAGGTAGCCCGGCGAGGTGAGGGTGGCGGAGGGTCTGGAGGTCGATGCCATAGGAAGGGATTCCCGCTTTCGTGAGTGGATGCGGCCGGTTGCGGAGCTGACGGCGAGGTGCACGAAGATGCCGCGGTGCTGCAGGCGGGTTTCCGTGCGTTGAAGCTCGTCTCCGGCTCCCGAATCCGATTTCGCGCTGTACAACACACTATACGGCAGGCGGCGAAGGAGGAAAGGGATTTTGGTTGGGCGAAGAGCCGAGGTGCAGACGAGGGTGGCGGGGGCGAGGGGTCAGAGTTGCGGGGCGGGGACGGAAGCGCCAGAATCCCGCTAACTTCAGATCCGAAATCGAAAATTTCCGAAATCGACGGGGCGTTATGGACGATCATGACAGCCCAGTGCGCCCATACATTGCATCGAGCTATCTGACGCCGCAAGAATCCGCAAACAGCTATGCAAATGTGGCGAGCAAAATGCACATTCCACACTCGCCCGGCTTCAACGAGAGTTGCGAGCAATATTTGCAACTGCACTCAGACCCGAGCCCTCTTAGTTACACGGACTAAGCGAAGGGGCAGGTCATAACGGCCCCCGCGAGGAGATCAGAGGCGCCTTGGGGTCGGCGCCCCTTCTCCATCGGCAGTTACCGTGGCGATTAAGGACAGGTTCCTTGCCCAGTGCCGCTCCAGGAACCTGTGAAGTTACTTCCGCCGCCGCCGCGCGGACCCTGGATCAGATCTGCCTCAACCGCTGTGTTCAGCGGGGCGCCTGCTTGTTGCTGTGCGTGAACGGGTTCGATATCCGCCGCGGCGTTGCCCGGCCAGGAGGTGTACACCGCCGCACCCCATTGCCACTGGAACTGCAGAGTGCTGTCGCTGGAGTTGGTCGAGAAGCTCAGCGTCGATCCTGTATTGCCGTTGCCGCCATTTTCCATGTTGGCATCCACCGGAATCGCCTGCCCGTCGAAGAAGATGTCGTTGTTAAATGACGGGTTGACGGTTGTCGTCCAACTACCGTCGGGATTCACGACAGTAGTCGGCGTCGATGTCGCCGGGTTGAAGACGACTTGCCCATTGGGGAGCGAGTAAGTCGTAGCGTTGACTACCAGATTTACCCCGGTGAAATCAACAGTGGTGATCGTGTTCGTGGGAACGTTCTTGGCGTCGAGGTGCGCATTAATCCAAACCACGCTGCCGGCTGGCGCGGTGAAACCGTTCCATGAGACAGGAGCCCCTGATATCGCGGTCCCGCTGGGTGGGAGGACGCAAGCGGTCGGCAGCGTCGGCGTGATGTTAAACGGACACGTGGCGTCGACCGTATTGCCCGTTGAGTCCGTCACATCTAACACGAAAGAGAAGTTTCCGGCCTCAGTGGGCGTTCCATTGAAGCATCCCGTTGTTGGGTTCAGAGTTCCGTTGAGGCCGGGTACAACCCCAGAGACGCCGCCGTAAGTGTAAGGTGGAACTCCTCCCGTAGCGATCAGGCAGGAGGTGTAGGGAACGCCCACTTGCCCGGTGCTCGCCGAACATGCCAGCGTAAAGGGGCAGCTTAGTGTGGCTGTTCCCGTGCCGTTGATGATGATGTCAACCGTAGAACCTGAACTGGTTAGCGTAGCCGTGCCAGTCACGGTGCAGTTCCCGCCCGACGCGTCTCCGTTGAAGGTTCCGGACGCCGTAACAGTCTCGGTGCTGGCCGTGGCTGTGAATGTGGTGCTGCCTGTAATCATTTGCGGTGAACCGGCGCCACAGGTGACCGTAAAGCTGAAATCGATCGTATAGGTCGTGCCTGACGTGAGGTCCGTTGCATCCACGCTCACGTTATAGCCCTGGCAATTCGCGGTGGCCGTGGCGCTGGTCAAAATGTTTGCCCTGGCTCGAGGCGACATTGTCGTCAAAGCGAATGCGACTCCTAAGGCAACTAGTAGCTTTCGAAACATGTTCGCGTTACTCCTCTCCACCCCGTTCCATAGGGGACTTAAAGTGTAGCAAGCAATGTAAGTGGAAAACCGCATCGGAAAAGTTTAATTAAAGTAACTGCACAGCGAGTGTTCCACAAGTTACCTTCGAAATCTGGTCTGGTTACCCCTGCTCGAATCAGTTGCCCGCAAATCCTTATCCAGACGGCATCGCTCTCGGCGCTGCCTTCCTGTTGGATCGCGTATCCCGGCAGGAGGTGGCTGTACTGGACGCCGGGTGTGCTGTTCTCGCTTTCCATTCTCTTGCCGGTGCTGGGGTCGATGGCCAATAGGAGATAGGGCCACAAGGGTTGGGAACGGGGATTGAGAGGCCGAAGGGCGCGGACGCGCGGAGTTTTCCTCCTTACAATAGGGAACAAGCGCATCGAAAGCCGGCCCCGGGGCGGAGAGGCAAGGCGGAATGCCGTCGCGGGCGAGACGCGGTTGGGCTATGCTCATGTGAAAGCAAACCAGAGAGGCAGGTATGGCCATTGCGTTGATGAGCGGGACGAAGACCCGGAAGGTTCTGGCCGCCCTGGAAGGCAACTGGCAGGCCGAGATGGAGGGTTACCACACCTATCAGGCTTTGGCCGATCGCGACATCGAGCCGGTTCGCGCCCAGGTGCTGCGCCACCTGGCGGCGGCGGAACGGGAGCACGCGGCCCTGTGGGCGGAGCGCATCAAGGAGCTGGGCGGAACCGATCCGGTGTACCGGGGCAAGGCCGGAGGCGAGGCAGATTCGCTGGCCAACCGCGCCGGCGGCATCCGCATGGCCTTGCGCCGGCTGGAGATCGAGGAAAGCCGGCACATCGCCAACTACGGCGAGCAGTTGAAGGCTTTGGGCGACGACGGCTCGATCGCCATTCTCGACCAGGTCATCGAGGATGAAAAGGACCACTACCGCGAGCTGGGTTCGCTCTTGCGCGGCCACTACACCGCCCCCGCCGGCGCACCCAAGATCCCGGCCAAGGCCGTGCTCGAAGAGTTGCTGGCCAAGCGCAATCAGGGGCGCAAACAGCCCGGCGCCTGGATCGGCGACGCGATTTACGGTGTGAACGACGGGCTGGGGGCCATCTTCGGCATTGTTTCGGGAGTCTCCGGCGCCACTGCCGGCAACCCCACTTACGTGCTGCTTGCGGGGCTCTCGGGCATGATCGCCTCCGCGCTCTCGATGGGTTCGGGCGCGTACCTGGCGGCCAAAAGCGAGCGCGAAATCTACTACGCCGAGGTGGCGCGGGAGCGCCAAGCCATCCAGATGAACGGGCCGGAGGCGCGTGAGCTGCTCTCGCTGTACTACCAGGTGAAGGGGCTGCCCGAGGAAGACGCGCTGCACATGGTCAACCACATCGCCCAGGATCCCGACCAGTTGCTGCGCGCGCTGGCCAGCGAGCGGCTGGGCTCATCGGAAGAGGCGCTGGCCAATCCCACGGTGTCGGCGCTGTCCGGCGCGCTCTCCACGGCCGTCGGCGCCATTATTCCCGTGGTTCCCTTCTTCTTCCTGCAGGGAATTCCCGCCATTGTTGCCGCCGCCGTCGTTTCGCTGGCTGCGCACTTTGCCGTGGGCGCGGCCAAAAGCCTGATCACGGTGCGGTCGTGGTGGTCATCGGGGTTGGAGATGACGGTGGTCGGCGCCCTCGAGGGCGCGGTGACCTACGGCATCGGCATTCTGCTGGGCAAGGGCGGAATGTAATGGGCGGCCTGATTCCGCTCGGCGACGCTTCGCGGCGCCCCCGCGGCTTTGCGGGCGTCACGCTCTTCATCATCCTGGCGAACGCCTACGTGTTCCTGTTGGAACTGGAGGGCGGCAACCGCTTTGTGCACGCCTGGTCCGCGGTGCCCATCCGCATCACGCACGGCCATCGCGAGATCACGCTGCTCACCTCGATGTTCATGCACGCGAGCTGGATGCACATTATCGGCAACATGGTGTTCCTGTGGGCCTTTGGACCCGCGGTCGAGGATGTGATGGGCCACTTCGTCTTCCTCTTCTTTTATTTCGCGGGCGGCATTGTGGCCATGCTGGCCCAAGTGCTCGGCGATCCCGCCTCTCGCATTCCCTGCCTGGGCGCAAGCGGCGCCATCGCCGCCGTCATGGGCGTCTTCATCGTAACCTTTCCCCGCGACCGCATCCGCACGCTGCTCTTCTTTTTTATTTTCATCCGCATCACCTTCATCCCCGCCGTTTTCCTCATCGGCTTCTGGTTTCTGATGCAGGTCTTCGACTACGGAGTAGTGGCCGACGTGCGCTCCGGCGGCGTCGCCTACCTGGCGCACATCGGCGGCTTCTTGTTTGGGGCCATCCTGGGGCGGATGTTTGTCGATGAGCAGCGCATGGCTTTGCTGCGCAGGCCGATTTGAGGTCGCGAGGGCTGACCGTGCATTAGGGTGTATCGACATATACGGGTGGGCAGCGTTGCGAGCGAAAATTGGGCCAGACGAGGCGGAGGCCGAAGGCTTTGGCGGCCCCAAGGTCGAGGCCGACAACGAAGTATGGCCCAATTTGCGCCGCAACCCGGAGGGACGGGGCCATTTTTCCTCATCTCTGTGTCGTTCGTTGCTAGCAGACGCCCGGTATGCGTCGCTCCTCGCTCCTTGATCTGAGAAAAAATGGCTCCCGTCGCTGCCCGCTCGTATATGTCGATACACCCTAGTTCTAAAACGCGAAGCCGCACACCACGGCGTAGGTGGGCGCGCCGTTCTTCCAGCCGATGCTTACGCCGCCCAGCACCTTGGTGGGCTCTTCCGGTCGGGCCAGGAACACGCCCAAGCCCCCTTCCTCGTAACGATCGACGTGCGCCACATTGAAGCGCGTGAAGAAATCGAAGTCAAACCACGACGCCTGCTTGGGAATCACCACCGCATCGGTGTAAATGGGAGCGGCATAGAACTTTTCATACGCGCCCAAGTAGCCGGAAGTTTGATTGACCACCGAAAACGGAGACAGCCCCGCGCCGGATTGCAGCACCGGCGTGTCAATCGTCACCGGCTTC
>JASHTU010000593.1 GCA_030040395.1 Acidobacteriaceae bacterium | reverse complement strand
ATTCATTTCATTGATCTCATCCGCAAGAAGCGCGACGGCCATGCGCTCGACGCCCGCGAAATCAAATTCCTGGCCGACGGCGCCGGCTCGGGCTCCATTCCCCCCGAGCAACTTGCCGCATGGCTCATGGCTGCGTTCCTGCGCGGACTTTCGCTCGACGAGACCCGCGCGCTCACCCTCGCCATGCGCGATTCGGGCGAGAAATTTTCGCCCGTGCGCCTGGGAAAAAAGGCCGTCGATAAGCACTCGTCAGGGGGGGTGGGCGACAAGACCAGCTTCCTGGTTGCGCCTTTGGCCGCGGCATGCGGCGTGGCTGTGCCCATGATCAGCGGCCGCGCGTTGGGCCACACCGGCGGGACATTGGACAAATTGGAAGCCATCCCCGGCTACCGCACCGCGCTCACCCTCGCCGAATTTGAGGCTGTCCTGGCGCGATGCGGCGCCTCGATTGTAGGTCAGACGCCCGCGCTCGTGCCCGCCGACCGCGTGCTTTACGCCTTGCGCGACCACACCGGCACGGTGGAGAATCCTGGACTTATCTGCGCGTCGATCCTGAGCAAGAAGCTTGCCGCCGGTCTCGACGGCCTGGTGCTTGATGTCAAAACTGGCTCCGGCGCGTTCCTGCGCGAATATGAAGACTGCGCATACCTGGCCGCGCTCATGGTGTCCACGGCCGAGGCTGCCGGAACCCGCGCCGTGGCGCTGCTTACCGACATGGACCAACCACTGGGTTGCGCGGCCGGCAACTGGATCGAGCTGGTCGAGAGCGTGGAATTGTTGTGCGGCGCGCGCCCCGGCCAGAGCCCCGCGACGAATTTCGATCTGCGCGAGCTCTCGTTGATTCTCGCCGGTTGGATGATTCATCTCGGGGGCCAGGCGGAGACGCCGGAAGCTGGTTACAAGCGTGCGGAACAGGCGCTCATGGACGGCTCCGCGCTGCGCATCTTCTTCGACATGGTCCGGGCGCAGGGCGGCAACGCGAGCGTCTTCGACGATCCAGCGGCCTTTCACAAGCCCGGCGCCACGCAAGTTGTCGAAGCGTGGCGGAGCGGGTTCATTGCGGAAATGGACGCCACGGCGTTGGGCTGGGCGGTGCAGCGACTCGGCGCCGGCCGCGAAAAACCCGGGAAGCCCGGTACCCCCGGCGCCAGGTCTTCGCCGCTGGAGTTCGAGCCCGTCGATCCCCATGCGGGCATTCTTTTTCACGCACGGCGCGGCTCCCAGGTCGAGGTGGGTCAGCCCCTGGCCACACTCTATGCCACCACGCACGCGCAGCTTGCTGAGCCCGTCGCCATCCTCAAGCGGGCAATTCGCTTCTCCGAAACTCCGCCGCACGCGCCGCCCTTAGTGAGCCGCATCTTCACGCGCCAGACGGCGGAGGAATATCTCCGGGAAAGAAGCACGGGTCAGTGAAGAACAGCCGTGAATATCAATCGCGGGTGGGGGCCCGATTCAGCTTGCTTAAGCCCCGGCAGAGACGGGAGCCCACCTTCTTCCAGCGCGTCGCGAGCCCGAATGCAATTCCTGCACCGCGCGCCCTCGGCGGGGTACACTGACCACTGATCACCGACAACTGGCCACGTTTTTCGAGGAGGCTCCGCATTGAGTCGATATACGGGGATTTTGGGGATTTTGGCGGTACTGCTGGTGGCTTGGCTCGGCTCCACGGACCGCAAACGCATCCGCTGGCGCACCGTGGCCTGGGGCCTTGGCCTGCAGTTCTTTTTCGCCTTTCTGGTGCTGCGCTTCAGCTTCGGGCAGCGGGTCATGACCTGGGCCGGCGACGTGGTCAACAACATGCTCGCCGCCACCTTCGCAGGCACCCAAGTGCTCTTCGGCCAGCTCGGCCTGCCCAACTCCGGCTTTTTCGGCAAGTTGCTACCCCCGAATGCCGGCGCCATCTTCGCTTTCCAGGTGTTGCCCACCATCATCTTCATCTCCGCCTTCTTCGCCGTGCTCTACCACATCGGCCTGATGCAGATCATCATTCGCGGCATGGCCTGGGTGATGCTCAAGACCATGCGCATCTCCGGCGCCGAAAGTATGAATGTGGCCGCCTCCATCTTCATGGGCCAAACTGAAGCCCCGCTCACCATCCGTCCGTTCCTCTCCCGGGCCACGCGCAGTGAATTGATGACCATCATGACTAGCGGCATGGCCCATGTTTCCGGCGGCATCATGGCCATGTACATCGCGCAGGGGGTTGCCGCGCGTCACCTGCTCTCCGCCGTCATCATGACCTCGCCGGGCACCATCCTTATCGCCAAGATGCTCGTCCCTGAAACTGAAATCCCCGATACCGAAGGCCAGGTCATCATCCCCAAGGACGAAATGCACCAGGATGAGAACTTTGTCGGCGCCATCGCCCGAGGCACCCTCGACGGCGGCAAGCTGGCCTTCAACGTCGCCATTATGCTCATCAGCTTTCTCGCCCTGGTGGCGCTGCTTGACGGCTTGCTGGGATGGATTCACGGGGGCGTGGCCTGGTTCCCCAGCAGCCTCGGCCAGATCCTCGGCTACGCGGGCGCGCCGGTGGCGTGGCTCATCGGCGTACCCTGGCGCGACTGCCAGGCCATCGGCAACCTGCTGGGCACGCGCATGGCCCTCAATGAAGTCGTCGCGTATATCGCGTTGGGCGCGCAAAGAGCGGCCCTCACCCCGCGCTCCTTCACCATCGCCACGTTCGCGCTGTGCGGTTTCGCCAACCTCGGCTCCATCGGTATGCAAATCGGCGGCATTGGCGCATTGGTTCCCGAGCGCCGCAACGACTTGGCGCGCCTGGGCGTCCGCGCCATGCTCGCCGGCACCATGGCCAATCTCATTTCGGCAGCAATTGCGGGAATTTTCCTGGGGTGACGGTGTCCCGAAGGGGGAGATTCGAACCGGGAACGCCTTGATCAGGTGGAGCGGGGTCGGCATCCACACCCTATGCCGGACAGAGCCCGACCTCCGGCTGGCTGATTTTTTCACTCCCCGCAGGAGGCTGGCGAAGCGGCCACGCGTCGGGGCGCTTTCCAGCCCACGGGCAGCCACAATGTGATGGAGAAGCGCATCCAATCCAGCTCGCCGAGCGGCGTTGGCGGGTTACCCATCATCGATTCGTCGGTGTGGGGCGTCTTCTCTGACTGGAGGGCCCAGTTTTGCGCGTAAGGCGCCGGATCGGCTGCTCCCGGCCAGATAAGCGCGTCGAGAATGCGAAACTCGCCTGTCGCCGCGTGGCGCTCCAGCGCCACCAGTTCCGCCGTCGCCTGCTTCATCGCCTGGCTAGGGGCGGGCGCCGAGCCGCCGAGCAACCGCCTTTCACGATTCAGCTCAAGAAACGCCCGCTGCCCCTCACGCAGCGCCGCAGGCCGGATGAGGAAATGGAACCTGCGCGGGTTCCAACCAATGGCGTCCTGGGCGCGCAGGCCATACGTGGTCCCGATCTCGCGTTCGCTGATCGAGTTATAAGGCGGCGTGGCCAGCAACAGGGCGTCCGGATAGCCGGCTGGATGCACGCGGTCCACGACCAGGTCCCAGCCGCTCATGTCAACCTTAGCGTGGCTCACAATGGGCAGCACCCGAAACACCCAGCCCTCGCCGAAGCCGGCTCTCCATTGGTGTTCTGCGTTGACTTCGCCCGTAAACTGCAATCGCTGGCACTGTGCCGACGGTGGAGACGCGCTTTGGCCGATTGCCGGGACGGCTGCAGCCCCGGCCAGCATCAGGAAGAGGTAAAGTCTCAACGCTCCGCTCTCGTTCATATTTTCCCCGGTCGGATAGGCGAGTCGGTGGGCGCAGTGGACGCACCAGTTTTCGCTCTAAGCAAGTTAGCCCCGCTCGCCGGGGTTGGCAAGCGAGCAAAGGACGCAGCCGGAAAGCGGCGAATGGCCTGCCTCCCGCGGCTCGGAGGCGGCCGCGAGGGGGAAGAATCTTGCCCCGCGCGGCGCCCGCGACCACCGCGAAGCGCTGCCGCATCGCGACCCGCCGGAAGCATAGGTGAGCAAAAACCGGCGGCGCGGCCGATTGCGACTCGATAAATATGGCGCCGAGCCGGGCCGGAACGTATGAAGAAAGTATAAAGAAATTTGCTTTATTCCCCAGTCTTTACGAAAATTGACACTCAAGAGTACTTGTTTCTTTTCTTCCACAGGCAGCCGCCCGGTTGGGCCGCGAGTTGTTTGAGCGATGGCGGCGCGCCTGCTCTCCGTCAACCTTTCGCCGCTTTTTGATCTAGTCAGCAGCTTTTCAGAAATTTCTTAACAGCCTGTCCTCCGCGCGCGCGTGAGGTGTATTCGGAGCGCAAATACATGCACCGTCGCTGTATCCAGTGGTTGCTCGCCCTTGGACTGATCGCAGTTCCCGCCCTGGCCCTGAGCCAGGCCCCCGCATCCGCCCCGGCCACGCAGGCGCAAATTGCTGCGCTGCAAAAAGCCGTGGAGAACGCCCAATCGGCGGGCGACAATGCCTGGATGCTGACTTCAGCGGCGCTGGTGCTGCTCATGACCGGCCCCGGCCTGGCACTCTTCTACGGCGGGCTGGTGCGCAAGAAAAACGTCCTGGGCACCATGATGCAGAGCTTCGCCATGATGGGGATGGTGTCGATTCTCTGGGCCATTGTGGGCTATTCGCTCGCCTTCGGGCACGGAAACTTTTTCATCGGCGGCCTGGAGCACCTCTTCTTGCGAGGAGTTGGCCTTTCTCCCGCGAGCGACCCATACGCCCCCACCATTCCCGAGCAAACCTACATGATCTACCAGCTCATGTTCGCCATCATCACCCCGGCGCTCATCACCGGCGCATTTGCTGAGAGGATGAAGTTCAGTGGCATGGCGGTATTTCTCTCCCTCTGGTCGCTGTGCGTGTACTGCCCAATGGCGCACATGGTGTGGGGGTTAGGCGGACTGCTGAACTCTGGCGGCAACATGATCCCCAGCCTTGATTTCGCCGGGGGCACCGTGGTTCACGTCACCAGCGGGGTGTCGGCGCTGGTGGCGGCGCTTTACCTGGGCAAACGCGTCGGCTATCCCCAGACAGCGATGCCGCCGCACTCCATGGTGCTGAGCTTTACGGGCGCGTGTCTGCTGTGGGTGGGCTGGTTCGGGTTTAACGCGGGCAGCGCGCTGGCCGCCAGCTCGCTGGCCACCAGCGCCTTTGTTAATACGCACTTTGCTACCGCGGCGGCGGCGCTGGGCTGGACAATTTTCGAATGGTTCCACAATGGCAAGCCCACAGCCCTCGGCGCTATCTCCGGCGCGGTGGCCGGGCTGGTGGCGATTACGCCCGCATCGGGCTTCGTCGAGCCGTTTCCGGCGCTACTGATCGGCTTGGCCGCTGGATTCTTCTGCTCATTCATGGTCTTCGAGGTGAAGGCCCTTTTTGGCTACGACGATTCCCTCGACGCTTTCGGCGTTCACGGAGCAGGCGGCACGCTGGGCGCAATTCTCACCGGAGTCTTCGCCACCTACCTGATCAATCCCGCCTATGGCGCGGGTGTGCCCACCGGCGGCGTGGATGGTCATTGGGCGCAGGTCTTGCATCAGCTCGCAGGGGTGGGCGTAGCCTGGGGCATTTCCATTGTCGGCACCCTCATTCTGCTTTTCGTGGTGGACAAAACCGTGGGTCTGCGGGTGACGACGGATCAGGAGATGGCGGGTCTGGATCTGTCGCAGCACGGCGAAGAAGGGTACGAACTGGGGGACTAGTCTCCTGGTCCATAGTCCCCGATGTACGGCCGCCAAACTTCCATTTCCGGGCCCCGGGCCAACCGGCAGTCCGGCCTGATACGCTGTCAAGCGAGGCATTTTGCATATGCTTAAGATTGAAGCCGTTCTTCAGCCCTCCAAGCTGGATGCTGTCAAGGATGCCTTGCTCGAGGCAGGCATCGAAGGCATGACGATTTTGGAAGCCCGCGGCCATGGCCGCCAAAAAGGCCACACCGAGTTTTATCGCGGCCGCGAATACACGGTCGACCTGTTGCCCAAAGTGAAAATCGAGATGGTGATCCACGACGAATTGAAAGAAAAAGCCATTCAGGCGATTGTGGGCGCGGCGCGCACGGGCCGCATCGGCGACGGCAAGATCTTCATCAGCCGCGTCGACGAAGCCATCCGCATCCGCAACGACGAGCGCGGCGAGACCGCCCTGTAAAAGCAGCTTTCAGCTTTTAGCTCCTGGCCAAGGGCCTTGCCCTCGAAATCCCCTTGTATGCGAGCCGCTTTTCACTTGTGAAGAGCGGCCTGGAAATTGGTTGAATTCGTTCTCGTCATGATTCGAAGTGCAAGAATCTGACCAGATCTTGGCGCAACTGCCGGATGCGATCTCAAATCTGACCAACCCCCGCCAACCAGCTTGTCAACCCCCCACGCCGCTCACCCAAGCCCATCCCATTCATTCCAAACAGATCATTTTTCTTCCCAACCTTGCCGGTTATTTCCGCCAAATCGCTAGAATGGTTTTAGGGATCAAAACTGAGTGATTCCTTTCGGAGACTGAACCTGCTCGGGAAGGTGGCCAGTACCACAGTTGTAAATCGGCGAATCCGGAGGGAGCCGAGGGCTTCAGCCCTCGGAAAAAGCGCGGATGGACGGGCCTTCAGGCTCGGGCCTTTTGGCTTTTTCTGGCTCAGGATACAAACCGCAACTGTAGTACCCGGCATGGCCGCCATCCCCAGGCCGCCTGCTTTTTTGCCCCTGCCTCGCAGCCCCTTCGCAGCCATCCCTCTGCCTGGGGGGTGCCGGAAGCGGAGCGAAACGCCCCAAAATGGGCCGTAAGTCCTTATTATTGACGATTTTAGGATCTAACTCCTTTATTATCAA
>JASHTU010000592.1 GCA_030040395.1 Acidobacteriaceae bacterium | reverse complement strand
TGAATCAGAATGCCCCCGCTACCGCGTCCAAGCGGCAGCGTCTTGAGCACCTTGCGTGTGGCCACATTGATCACCACCAGGTTGGGACCGGCCGAAATCAGCACTAGCCTGCCATCGGGCGTGAACTTGAGCCGGTTGGCGCCCGTAGCGCCGGCCTGTATCGTGTCGATGAGCTTCTTCGAAGCGATATCCACCACTGCCACCGAGCCGTCGGCGGGGCTCGCCGTCCACGCTTGCGCCCCGTCCGGCGACACGTCGAACCCTTCGTCGCGCTCGCCCACCGGAATCACCGTCTCCAGCCAATCGTTGCCCGGCGGCAAAATCGCCCCGTGCGGAACGCCCGGCAGGGGCTCGTCGCGATGCACCGAATACTCCTCAAGAATGGACATGGTGCCCGAATTCACATTGGTGGTCACCACCTGACGCTCGCCGGGAAACACATAAATCATGTGCGTCCGGTTCTGCCCGGTTCCCATAATCCAGTCGATCTTGTCGGTTGCCGGGTTATAGCGCGCGATGGACTTGGCCACCTCCGCCGTGAACCACACCTCGCCATCGCGATACGTGATCCCGTGCGGCCCGATTAAGGCTCCGGTGTCAATCACTGGCAGCGGTTTCTGCGCCACCAGGTCCACCGGCGAAATGGTGTGGTACGCGCCGTAGCCGTAGTTCGTCACGTAAGCCGTCTTGCCATCTTCTGACGCCGCCACTTCGTGCGGATCGTTGCCCACGGGAACTTTGGCGATCACGGTCAGATTCGAGGGATCGACAATCGCCAGCGCGTGGTCGGTTTTGGACAGAACCAGCAGTGCGGGGTTGGGAGTAGGGGTTTGAGCGAATACGCAACTGGCGGCAGCCGCAACCGACACCGCAAGAACGCGCCAAAGACCTGGCCTCATGGCAAGACCTCCGGGGAATGGATTGTGCAAGCCTTGAGCCTGTGTTCAGACCGGCTCCGGCCGGCGGGAAAAAGAATAACAGGCTCTAAGCGAGCATGTCCTTTTTGCCGGCAGGGCCATCCGCGGCCGCCGGCTCGCTGCTGGGGTACCGCACGCCGCGCGCCGGTCGTCCCGTCTCCGCGGCGCGCAACGCTTCCACGGCGGCTTTAAAGCTCGCCACCAGCGCCGAAATCTGGCGCATCGGCTTTTGAACCGTTTCGCTTACAAACGTCCCCGCCCGGTCTACGCCATCCAGAACTCCCGAAAACATGCCGTCCAGCCGCTCGATTTGATGCCTTACCCGATCGGTAATATCAGTCACCGCCGAGCGCACGTCTGCGGTCTGCAACCGCACTTCCTGCGACAGGTTCGAAAGCTCCGCGGCGGCCTTTTCGATCTTCGGCCCCATGCGCTCCAAGGCCTCGCGCCCGCGGTCCACCACCGGCATTACCGCCGCGCGAACCTCTTCGAAGCGCTCTTCCGCCCTCTGCGTCGCCTTGCGCAACACCGCCACGGCAATCAGTAAGCCTATCGATTGCAGCAGCATCGCCAGCGCAATCACCGCAACCAACCCGGTCAGAACCGCCTCAAACTCGGACATTCAAGTCACCTCACCCCGCGTCATGCAAGTGCTTGTAACCGGCCCTTCGAACGCCAATTTAGCCCATGCAGCTTAAACGGAGGCCAATCCGGGGCCAACACAGAGCCCTATACGGAGCCCGATTCGAAGGTTTAGGCGTTCTGCCCGGAGCCGGCCGGCGAGCCCGCCTTTGCACAGCTCCGGAATCGGAGGTTTACAGGACAGGAGCCCAGGCTCGCATCGAAGCCGTGGGCTGCCGTTCAATATTCGTGGGTTTCGCTCTCGTCGGTGGTCGCAGTCGACGTCTTGTAGGCCTGCCGGCCGGCATCTACGGCGGCGCCCACGCGGCTGCTTTGTTCTGTCACCAGGTTCTTGCCCTTCTCGACAAACTCCTCCCACTGTGCGCGCCCGCGATCGATCACTTCCCTGCCGCGATCGACGTAGCCGCTCATCTGCTCCTTGCTCTTGTCGACAAAAGCGCTCACCTGCTCCTTGCCCTTGTCCACCAGCGTGCTCATCCCTTCCGCGGCGTCGCGGGTGCGCGCGCGCAGATATTCCGTGCCCTCCCGGGCTCCGGTGCAGATATCCTCCCGGGTTTCGCGGCCGCTCTTGGGAGCATACAGAATCCCCACCAGCGCTCCCACGCCTAATCCGGCCAGGAACCAAGCCAGACCATACGATTTGCTCTCTTCGGTCATGATCGATTCTCCTTTCGTGGAGCTTAAAGGATGCCTGAGATTATCAAAACAATCCAGTTTACCCCACTTCCCTCTCTTCACGCCCAAACGTGCAGGAGGCTGCCGCGGACGCACGGGGGAGTGGGTTAGTGCGGCAGCCTCCCACCCTTTGGACGCCCAGCAGCAGTAGCGAGTTGTAAGCGCTCCGCGGAGTCAGGAACCGCTCATCCCCCGCAGCCGCACGAGTGCGCCAGCACCTCGGCGAAGTGCAGCGCCTTGCGGCTCGCAAAGTGCGCAATCTGCTCCCGGCAACTGAAGCCATCGGCCACCACCAGCGTCAACGGGTCGGCGGCTTGCACGGCCGGCAGCAGGCCGTCCTCGGCAATGGCCTTCGACACCTCAAACTTCTCCGCCTCGAAGCCGAACGGCCCCGCCATCCCGCAGCAGCCCGCCTGAATCACTTCCACAGTGGCCCCGGCCTGGCGCAACAGTGCAATTTCTTTCGACGGCCCACCGAAAACCGCCTTATGGTGGCAGTGCCCATGCACCAGGATCCGCGCCCCGCTCAGCCGGTTCGCGGCAAAGCCCGGCCCCCGCGCGGCCAGCCAGTCGGCCAGCAGCCACACCTGTCCACTGAGCGCCTTGGCGCGGGCGTCATTGGGAAAGAATTCGAGCAGCTCATCCTTAAAAACGCTGGCGCAGCTTGGTTCGAGAAAGACGAACGGCTTTCCCGCATCGATCTGCGCAGCCATTGTGTCCAGCACCTTGGCAAGATAGCCGCGCGCCGCGTCCAGCAGGCCGAAATCGTACAGCGGCCGCCCGCAGCAGACGTGTCCCCGCGGAATCTCCACCGCAAACCCGGCCTCCGTCAAAACCGCGTCCGCCGCAGCCAGCGATTGCGGATAGTAATAGTTGTTCCAGGTATCCGGCCACAGCACCACCGCCTGCGCGGCGACCGATTTTCCATTCCCGCCGGCCCGCCCCGACGCGGTCGCGTCCCAATGCATCTCCAATTGGGTCTTTTGATAGCTCTTCGCCGCCAGCCGCGGCAGTTGGCGCTCCTGCGCCACGCCGGCCATGCGCTTCACCAGCCCGCTTGTCACCCTCCCCGTCAACACCGCGTTTGTCAGCGCCGGAGCTGCCGAGCCTGCCCGCGCCAGCCGGTCCGCAAATCCGAAAAGATAATGCCGCAACGGATGCATCCGCCCCTTGTACCGCTGCGCCAGGAACTCCGCCTTGTACGCGGCCATGTCCACCTGCACCGGGCATTCCGTCTTGCACGCCTTGCAGCTTAGGCACAAATCCAGCGCCTCATGCACCGCCTCGCTTTGGAATCCCTCTTCCCGCAGCGCGCCAGCCAGCATCTCCCAAAGCAAATGCGCGCGTCCCCGCGTCGAGTGCCGCTCTTCGCCGGTCGCGCGGTAGCTCGGGCACATCACCCCGCCCTGCGTCTTGCGGCACGCGCCCACCCCCACGCAGCGCTCCGTCGCTCGCTCCAGCGACCCCTCATCTTTGCTGAAAACAAAATGCGTCTCCAGTGCTCCATCCGAGCGGGTAAAGGGGCTCCCATCCGCGTGCGGAGCCTGGCGCAAGTTTTCCGTTGGCTCATACACCCGCACCGCGTCTGAAAGCTTGCCCGGATTCATCCGGTTCGCCGGATCCCACAGCGCCTTGAACTCCCTGAACCCCTGCACCAGCTCCGGCCCGAACATCTTCGGCCACAGCGCCGCCCTCGACTGCCCGTCACCGTGCTCGCCGGAGAGCGACCCGCCAAACCCCAACACCAAATCCGCCGCCCGCTCCAGGAACTCGCGGAAGCAGCGCAACCCCTCCACCGTCCGAAAATCGAAATTGATCCGCGTATGCGCGCAGCCCTGCCCAAAGTGCCCGTAGATCGGCGTCCGATAGTTGTACTCCTTCATCAGCCGGTCCAGCCCCCGCAGGTACGCGCCCAAGTGCTCCGGTGGAACCGCCGCGTCCTCCCAGCCTTCATACGCGTTGGGTTCGCCGGGCACAAACACCGTCGCCCCCAACGCCGAATCCCGCACCGCCCAAATGCGCGCCGCCTCGCCTGCCGAGTAGATTCGCGCCGAAAGCACCTCCGGCCAGCTCTGCGCCTCCCTTTCCAGCGCTTCCGCCTTCGCCTGCGCCTCCGCCGCGTCCCACGCGCCCATCTCCACCAGCAGGAACCCGCCTCCTTCCGGCAGCAGCGCCACGTTCTCCAGCGCCAGCCGCTTCTTTTTCATGTAGCTCACCAGCAATCCGTCGAACCCCTCCAGCCCGATCGGCTTATGCTTCAAAATCGCCATCACCGCGTCGGCCGCCAAAAATGCATCTGGGAAGGCCAAAACCACCAGCACCCGGTGCGGCGGGCTCGCCGTCAGGTTCAGCGTCGCCCCCACCACGCTCACACACGTCCCTTCTGACCCCACCAGCGCCCGCGCCACGTTGAACTTCGTCCCCTCCAGCAGCTCGTCGAAGTTGTACCCCGACACGCGCCGCGGAATCACCGGATACTTCTCCCGCACCATCGCCCCATACCGGTCGCGCAGCCGCTTCAGCCCCGCGTAAATCTCGCCCTTGCGCCCGCCCCCGCGAATCGCCGCCTCCAGTTCCTCCGCCGTCGTCGCGCCAACGGTCATCCGCGTGCCGTCGTACAGCACCACGTCCAGCGACTCCACATTGTCCACCACCTTGCCGCCCAGCAGCCCGTGTACGCCGCAGCTGTTGTTGCCGATCATGCCTCCCAGCGTGCATCGCGAGTGCGTCGCCGGGTCGGGCGCGTAGGTCAGGTGATGCGCCTCCGCCGCGTCGCGCAGCCGGTCCAGCACAATCCCCGGCTCCACGCGCGCCAGCTTTGCTTCGGGATCGATCGACTTCAGCCGGTGCATATGCCGCGAGTAGTCGAACACCAGCGCCACGTTCACCGTCTGCCCGGCCACGCTCGTGCCTCCGCCCCGCGGAAGCACCGCCGCGCCCGTGGCGCGACAAGCGGCAACCGCCGCTTCCACGTCCTCCGCATCGCGCGGGTACACCACTCCCACCGGAAGCTGCCGGTAACTCGAAGCATCCGCCGCATACAGGGCCCTCGAAGCAAGGTCGAAATGCACCCCGCCGCGTAGGCTCTTTTTCAGCAGCGTCTCCAGCTCCCGGTGCGCGGCAAAACTCTCGTGATCCAGCCGAGGCTGATTTGAAACAATCGGTAATAGCGTTGAAGTGCTCACTCCAGCATGGTAACGCGTCCCCACCCGCCGCATCTTCATCGCCACGGCCGCGGCGTCCGGGCGCGTCTCACCGATACGCGGGCGCCCCATCCGGGAGCCC